>NZ_JBRJXU010000133.1:0-43961 GCF_057467645.1 Zarconia sp. | reverse complement strand
CATCGCCATCCCCGTCTCCATCACCATCACCATTCCCGTCGCCGTCTCCATTACCATCACCATCCCCGTCCCCCAGACCGACAAAGACGCTGTCTCTGGTGAACGTTGCCAAATATTACAAAGGTCTGCCCCACCAACGAGCAGCTTTAGAATGGCTCCAAGACCAAGCCTCCAACCAAACGATGGTCGAGTTTACCCGTCGCTGGCGACAGCAGTAGGTAAGTAGGTAGTTAGGCCCTCGATAAGACAGTTTCCGGCGAGGGGAGGGTGTGGGGTGTGGGGTGTGGGGTGTAGGGTGTAGCAACGCACCCATTGTCAATTATCAATTGTCCATTCTCTCCCCGAAGCCCTCAATCCCTAGGGCAACTCCACCGATGTCGGTTTGGCAATATGGGGTAGTCCCCAGCCCAGTTTTTCCCGCAGGACGCGGAAGAATTCGGGGTCGTTGAGGCGGATGAAACGAGCGTTATAAGCCGATCGCTCCAACTCGACTCGATCTTCGGGCAACACGTAACACCCGGCGTTGCCGTCAACAACCATCACCATCCGGTTGGGGTGGGCTGGAAACACCGTTACCGGTTCGCGATCGGAAAAAATGAGCGCCCGAGACGCCAGGGAATGGGGACAAATGGGCATCAGTTGCAGCACTGGAACGTCAGGGGTAACCACCGACCCCCCAGCAGACAGGGAGTAAGCTGTCGAACCCGTCGGCGTGGAGATAATCACCCCATCAGCGGCAATATCCACCGGTGCGTGACGACCGATGGCTACTTCAAAGTGACACATACTCGTCAGGGGTTCCCGATGCAGCACCATTTCGTTCAAACACAGGGCTTCCCACATCACCGTGTCTTCGCGCATCAACCGGACGACGGACATGGAGCGCTCTTCGATTTGATACTTGCCGGCGATCGCCGCATCGATCGCCGAATCTAACTGCGCCAGATAGGTTTCGGTCAAAAAACCCATATGACCGGTATTCACGCTCAACAGGGGCAAACCGATGGGGGCAACCTGTCGAAAGGCCGCCAAAACCGTGCCGTCTCCTCCCAGGACAATGCCAAACTCCATATCGGCCGTAAAGCCGGGGGGCACTAAACCGTCGAGGGGAGTATGGCAGACAATACTATCGGGTTTGGAGTACCCGAGCATTCCACCCACTCCGGTGGCGACTAAAACTTCCCAGCCTCGGGATACGAGCTTGTCTTTGACCTCCTGGGCGACGCGACAAGCAACGGGTTTGATGTCGTTGTAGATAATGCCGGCTTTAGGCACGCGATCGATCCAACTAGTGGGACAAAATTGAGTCGAGCGGGAGACTTAAGACTTGAATGGAGTCCTCTGTCTAGCTTTTTTGCGCTCTTTAGCTTTCGCTTGCTCGTATTCTATCTCTTTGAGCTTCTTGGTAATGCGATCGTAATACTCTTGCAGGTAAGATTCCAGGGTGGTGGTCTCTTTCTCGTCAAGTCCGAATACCGGGTATACCTCATCCATGGATGCAGTCAGGGGATTACCCGATGCCATCACCTCGGCAAAGGCGAGGCGATCTGCCACGTTCCAACTCCACTGGAAAAATTGGGTGATTTTCCGTACGGCTCGCAGCAGGGCTAGAGGCGCTCGGGTCACTTTGGCGGTTTTACCGGATTTCTGCTCGCACAGACCGATGATTTCATCGCCACTCCAGGCGCGAGACCCCACCACGGGGAAGGTCTTGTTTTCGGTTTCGGGCACCGACAGGGCGCGCACGGCAAATTTGGCGATATCTTGGGTATTCATGTAGGCTACCGGAGCGGTTTTTCCGGTCATCCATACGGTTTGCTCGTCCAAGATGGGGATGGCGTACTGACCGATTAAGCCTTGCATGAACCCACTCAATTTTAAGGTGGTGTAGTTGAGTCCGGATTCGGCTAAAAATAACTCGGTACAGTGCTTGATGTGCATCAGGGGCACTTGAGGATACTTTTCGGCATCTAAGATCGAGCAGAATACGTAGCGCTCGATTCCCGCAGCCGCACAGGCTTGGATGAGAGCAACCTTGCCGTCCCAATCCACTTGTTTGATGCTCAAAGAATCCGTCAGCCTTGCAGTGGATGCATCAATGACGGTACTAATTCCTTCCAGACAAGGGGGGAGAGTATCGGGATAGCACAAATTAGCTCGGACTAACTCCGCTCCCCACTCCCGCAGAAAAGAGGCTCGATTGAAATTACGGACGAGACAGCGCACCTCGTACCCTTCATCTAGGGCACGGCGAGCGATTTGTCTTCCCAGTGTGCCAGTAGCACCGACGATTAATAGGCTCATTCGATATCTCTACGACTCCCGATATCCCTTGAAGTTGGGAGAGCGGGATGTTCTCCTTAACAATTTATGAGTAGGTTTTCTATAGATTGGGGTTTATTTATTCGGTTGAGGGATGCTCTGACAAGAGTCTATTGGCCGTTTGCCATTATTCCGACAAACTGCTTGCAACTGCCTGTCGGAAACGACGAACCGCTCTAAACTCTCACCCGGATGACAAACCGCGACACACCTGCCACACATACTCCCGTTCGCGTCTAGAACCATCGCTTCTCATTCGAGAAACCAACCAATTTTAGCGGCTGGGTCGCAATTATCGACCTGTCGCACTTCGATCGATATCGGTTCGCAAACGATCGGCTTAACGTTCCGAAAAACTTTTGCTTTCGTTGGTTAACCTAACAATCACCCTCTCGTCGGCATTGGCACGAGCGTGCTTCTGACCGCAACAGAAAATCCGTTGTAAATGAGAGTTGCGTGACAATTCTTAACGTTTGATAAAATATTAACAGATAAGATACACCTTGTCTCTACTCGATGGCGATCGATGAGAGAATTGCCTTAGGAGAAAAACCCGGTTCGACGCGATCTGCGCAAACTTACATCGGCCCCATCTCTGCAGGGGTCCGAACTCTCCGGTACATTAGAACGTATTCGCCTATCCGAACTGATTTCCTCAAATAATCGTGACTGACCTCGAAACAGCTCCACAGACGACCGAACCGACAATAAAAGCACCTCTATGTACCACTCGACATTCCGTCGACCCCGACAGTGTCGGTCAACTGCAACCGAAGCTGCTCGGTGTCGAAAAATCCCAGCGAATGGCTGAGTTTTTTAGCAGCCTCTCCGATCCCAATCGCTTGCGGATCGTCTCGGCATTGGCGGTGCAAGAACTGTGCGTGTGCGAAATTGCTGCTGCGGTCGAGATGAGCGAATCGGCAGTCTCTCACCAGTTGCGGACTCTACGCGCTGCTCGTTTGGTGGGATATCGAAAGCTCGGCCGTAATGTCTATTACTTCTTAAAAGACACTCATATTTTAAACCTGTACCGGGAAGTCGCCGAGCATCTCGACGAGCCCGAGGATTAATCCCGAAGATTAACTCCAAAGATTAATCCCAAAACATTGCCTCAGTTTACTCGGGTTCGCCGCCTTGCACTTTGAGCAGTAGGAAGCCGACACCCAAGCCGACTAAAATGAGGCTGAAACATAAAACTGCGGTATTAAAAATTTCTCCGGCCATTTATTTGTCTCTGTTTACAAATCTAATCATTTCAGTATAAATGACAATGTACCCTCGTTTGGCGATTACTTTGGGCGATCCGGCGGGAATCGGACCGGAGGTCGTGTTAAAAGCCCTGGGCGATCGCGCCGTCTTCGATCGCTGCAAAATTACGGTGGTGGGATCGCGAGCTATCTTGCTCAAAACTTACGATCGACTCAACGCCAACACTCCCCTCGCCGATCCCGATACCCTCGAGATCTTAGAAGTTCCGACAGAAATGGGCGAGATTGAATGGGGTCGGGGAAATGCCGCCAGTGGGGGTGCGAGTTTTGCCTATTTAACAGCGGCGATCGATCGCACCCTCGCCGGAGAATTTCACGGCATCGTCACGGCCCCCATTGCTAAGTCGTTGTGGAAAGCAGCCGGTTTCGAGTATCCCGGTCAAACAGAAGTCTTAGCCGAACGAGCGGGAGTCGATCGATTTGGGATGTTATTTGCCGCTCGTTCTCCCCACAATGGCTGGATGCTGCGGACGTTACTCGCCACAACTCATATTCCCCTCTCTCAAGTTCCCGGCACGCTGACACCGGACTTGCTGGCGCGGAAGCTGGATTTATTCGTAGAATGCTTGCAACAAGACTTTGGAATCGATCGACCTCGGATTGTCATTTCGGGTCTCAACCCCCACAGCGGCGAGGAAGGTCAGCTGGGAACCGAAGAGCGAGATTGGCTGATTCCTTGGTTGACTGCCGAACGCAAGCGCCGTCCCACCCTGCAACTCGACGGTCCCGTACCGCCGGATACCCTGTGGGTGAAACCGGGTCAGGCTTGGTACGCGCCCCAAGAGAAAGCCAACTTAATTAATGGCACGGCTGATGGGTATTTGGCGATGTATCACGATCAGGGATTGATTCCGGTGAAGCTGATGGCATTCGATCGGGCGGTGAATACCACCATCGGTTTGCCGTTTATTCGCACCTCTCCAGACCACGGTACGGCGTTCGATATTGCAGGTCGGGGAATTGCCGATGCCACGAGCATGAAATCGGCGATCGCATTGGCCGCCGAGTTGAGCGCGCGACGGTTATCGGGGATTGGCTGCGCTGTTTAGGATTCGCAGGTAGGGGAGGCTTCGGGGGCGTCGGGGGAAAGATGCTGACGACCTCTCTAGAGTCATCTTTTGATTTACCATGCCATCCTCGCGATCGAACCCTTGACAAATGAGCTGTTTCCTTAAATTGGTATTCTCTACAGATATTAGATGAGCCGAGATACGAGAAACAGGAAGTCGCGATCGAGTGCATATTTGATGCAATTCACGAATTAGAAACCTTCGATGTGGTCAACGAAGTCCGATCGACTGAAATTTTGACTAGAATCTCTCAGGCAGCTAGACCGTTACTGACGCACCTCACGACCGATTGCGATGTAGAAGTGATTCCCGTAAACGATCGAACTTTGAAACAACTCATTGATGGCTATTGGCACCCGTAAAGTACTTGAATAAATGGTGAAGCGATCGCTTAAATGTCAAATATTTGTAGAGAGAGTAAGTGACGCTTGATGCAAATATTGTTTTGAGTTCGATGGAACTATACTTCTAACAATAAGCTGAAATATCTTCGCCGCATTCATCGGCTAAAAAACATAAGGCTCGAAAGCGCAAACCGACGAATTGTTCGTAGAAGGGATTGAGTTTGCACAAGGGGGGAATATGGAAGAGAGTACGACCCATAAATTGAAAATCTCGCTCGAAGGGACATTGAGCGGGAATCAGCTTGCAAACCCATTTCGCAACGTTCGCATCGCGGGTTTCGAGGGAATCGAGCCACTGGCGCAAGGGCTGTAACAGCACATCCAGAAGGCAGTGTAAGATATTGATTTTCGGGCTAGACGGACGATTAATTCCAGACATAAAACCTCCATTCGATTGCGTAATCATTTGCAATCTACCTATAACGTTTGACGAAAACTCAATGAATTTGTGCGATCGCGATCGCATCGAATCGGTGATTTTCGATCGGGTGGCAACGAGAGTTATCGCACGCCCGATTTTGTGGGGATGAGAGTTGCTTTCTAGAGTTTTTTTCGATTGCTTTTTCTCATCGCTTTTTTTGATAAATTAATCATAGCTTATATTTTTAGTTTTGAACTATAAGCTTTTTTGATTTAAGCAATTATAGGCTGAGCTTGTTGGTGGTATCTATTGAATGAATAGGAATAACTCAGCGCAAATATGCATCGTTCGATCGAGCCAATTCCGTGACAGACAACCGCCAAAAACGTTGTTGCCATCTTCGTCTATACTTTCACGCTCGATCGCCGTTACAGTTGAATTTCGGGAATCTCGCTAACATTCATCAAATCCGTCGCCGTGGGTTCTCCATCGAGATGGGTGGAGGAGGATGCCTCATCGGATGCGAACTGACAACCCTCACACGAACTCTGGGAATCGCGGGTTGCAGGAAAGGATTTGCCTTGTTGGTAATCTTGCAACCAGTTGCGCAGTAACCCCAAAAGGCGGGTTAACTCCCGGTGGGTTTGCTGGTGTTGGGTGCGGCTGTAGGGAAAATGATGGCATTGGGATTCGGGGACTTCCGATTGCCGACCCCCAGACCCCACGAACCAATAAGTCATCGAAATTTGTTCCGGTTCGTAGTCACTAGTTTCGGCGAGCAGGTAGGGATAGAGTCGAGTTTGCCAATGCCCGGCCAGCCAGGTGGGATTTTGGGGACGGGGATAGGTTTTCCAGTCGAAGATTTGTGCCTGTTGGGGGTCGCCGACGAGCAAATCGTAACGTCCGCCGAGGACAAACCCCAAGTAACTCAGCATGCGATCGTGTTCTGCTTGGCGAAACACCGTTTCCGGTTGAGTTAAGTCCGGGAGGAACACATCCGGTGCAGCCGCAATAAAATCATTTAGCCATCGGGTAAGTTGCTCGTCGGCATCGACAATGGCTTCGATGGGTAAACCGAGTTCTCGCTGCTGCATCAATAAATGAAACCGACTTCCCGCCGCGAGGGATTCTTGGCGTTCTGGACTCAGCGGCGTGTTGAGGCGATCGAGAAAGACTCGTTGAAACTTGCGAGGACATACCGACAGCAACTCCAGGTGCTGCTGAGAGATGCGCAACACCGATGGGAGCGCAATGGTATCGCGGGTTTGAGGAGTTCGATCGTGGGATTTGCGTTTTGATTGTTTTGGCATGGGTTGCGATCGCCCGACAGTATGTTATTATTAAATTCTGCGTCGGGGCGTAGCGCAGCTTGGTAGCGCACCACTTTGGGGTAGTGGGGGTCGTGGGTTCAAATCCCGCCGCTCCGATCGTATCAGCCTAATACATTTTTACCCCGAAGCCGGTTAACTTCAATTTGAGGTTAGCCGGCTTTTTGATGATGAGGCGGAATGTGGGATGGGATGACTCATCAATATTACTCTTACTCATCGATATCGAAGCGATAAAAAAGATACTCATCCCGAAAAGGATGTTCGTAAGTGACGTGATGTATCCATTTATCATCAATTAATCGCTGTCCGAGTTCGAGTGCATCTTCGTGAGAAATCTTCAAGTGTTGCATCATCCACGACACCGCTTCTCGACCGACAAAACAACTGGGATAGGTTTTCAGATTGTAGCGGCGATCGCGAACCTCAACGCCCCCATTCTGACGCATTTGATGGGCGAGGTTTTGAAAATTGACCCGATCGACTAAACGATTGGATTGCTGAGGTTTATCTCCTGCATATTGCAAGCGAGAATCTTGCCGCCAGATACTAAATGCTTGGGGTTCTTCAACAATTGAAAACAAGATTTGCTCTTGGGTTTCGATAATTTTTTTTCGAGTCCACTCGATCGCGGCTTGTTTTTGCGCTTTGCTATAGGATTTACATTTTGAAAAAAGTTGGGCTTGGTAAATGATTCCCGGTAACTTTTCGATTTGCCCCTTCACTTGTCGGGTCACTTGACAGTACCGAACTTCTTCTGCATTTAAAATCAGCATAGATAATCTCCAATGGGCAGTTAAGAGAATAACTAATGGGGAGATAAAGTTAACATTTTAAAGCCGTAGACAAAGCTAAAGCTTTAAAATATTTTATCATTTGCTTCGATGACTGTGAAAAAATATTTGTTCGACGATCGTAAAATTTAAGATAAAGTGAGAATTTAGATCTCAGCTGTCCGCCATTAGGTGAATCATTCGAGCTAACGACAACTTTTACATCCTCTTCGCTAAAATTTTAGAATTTTTAGCTTTTCCAAGATTATCAAGCGAAGACTCGATTGTACTTTCAGGGAATAAAAATTAATATCGAACTCGTTAAAGTGGGAATTATTAAGCTAAACATCAAGAGTTCGATCGTGCGACTTACTCGTAAAATTGATAGAGCAAGTATTCATCCCGGAACGGATGTTCGTGGGTAACGTGATAAATCCATTCTTTTTCAATTAAGAGCTGTCCGAGTTCGATGGCTTCTTCTCGGCTTAAACTTAAGGATTTCATCATCCACGAGACTGCATCTCGTCCAAAAAAACACTGTGAATAGGTCCGAAAATTATAACGGCGATCTTTGAGATAGAGTTCTGGGTCAATTTTCATTTGCTCGATAATTTGTCGAGGATCGAGACAAGATAATAGAACGCGATTGACATGGCAACGACCGAGATATGTGAGGCTATCGTCGTGGTACCAAATACTCCAACAGTTGGGTTCATCTAGAATAAAAGAAGATAGAGGCTCGTCCCGTTCTAAAAATTTTTTTCTAAACCACCAAATGGCTTCTTTTTTGCGGTCTTTGGTATAGGATTTACACAGAACAAAGAGTTGTGCCTGGTAAATTAAACCAGTCAGCTTTTGCTCTTTACCTTTTCGGCAGCGAGTGACAATACAAGATTGTACGCGATCGGGCTTTAAAATTAGCATTAGGTACTCTCCAGTCAAATGATAGAGGAATCGAATGAAGATAAGCAATGATTCTTCAGGGATAGAATCTCTTCTGTTTTAAGATGCTCATTTCTTCAAAAATTCAATTCTCGATATTGACGGTGCTTTAACGATTTCTGTAGAAAATCAAAATCGAGAAGGATTACTGCTATCTACATTGAGTGAATTGAGTGACGCTCGATTTTTATCTCGATTCGAGTGTCAGCCTTGAGTGATTTCAGTCGTAGAGTGATGGTAACGATACCGGGCAACTTTCATCACCCAACGAACTTGATAACTCTATATAATTCGTGCTTGCTTCAATGAAAAATTTATTCCAATTCCCTCAATTATTGTGACAAACTAAATCTCAAATCAAAAAAACACTCAATTCACACCTAATTTGTATTGCGGATTAGATAGGAACGAACTGACTTTGAGTTTCGAGCGCAGCCCCCATTGACTTAAATAGAAGCCGATGAGGTTGTTTGGAGATTCAGTTCGAGCGAAACCTAATGAAGAAACCGTTCAACAACAAATTTGAAAGCGACCGTAAGCATTTGAAAAGTCAATCCTTACTCTTTTAGGCGACCTCTTTATTTATCTTTAGAGCATCTATGCTTAGGTTAACCAAACAAAAAATAATCGAACTCACCTTTTGGGATGAAAAATATTGACCGATTTGGGGGATGTTAAAATTAAACAATTATCGCCAAAGACTCTAGGTGTAAATAAACTTAGAGTCTTTATCATCTTTTCTATATTTTAGTTGCTCTTGAATTCTAAGGCTGCTCAAATACCTTGCACGAACTGCATCAAATGCTGATGAAACAGGGCTGTGGCTTTTAGATAACAAGGATGACCGGCATTGGGTAACAGAACCTTAGTTCCATTTGGCATTGTTTGAAGTAGCGTATCCGCTTGCGATACCGGTATGACGCGATCGTTACTTCCCCAAATCGCGAGGGTAGGGAGGGAGATACCTTGCAACTGTTTTTGGTACCGATCGATCCCAACTGGTGCGACGGCAACGAATCCCCTAAGTTGATGAGAATGTTGGGTAATAAAAGGTAGACTGTACTGACCGCTCATCGACGGAGAAATGACGATGGGTCGATCGAGGGTAAGACGATCGATAAGGTCGAGCAAAAACGTCACTCGATCGCCTGTAATTTTTTGAGATCGACCGTAGCCGGGTAAGTCTAGCGCAACCGCACGACAGTCGCGATCGGCTAAGAATTGTAGCGTGCCGATATCCTGCCAAGTTTGGGCGCTAAAACGGGCACCGTGGAGTAACAAAACCGTGTTGTTTGCAGTTTTTTCTCCAACTTCCAAATAATGAATTTCTGCACCGGATAAGCTGACAAACTTTGATTCGATCGAAGTTGAGGTCATGACTATGTTTTCTCCTGGATTTATCGCATTATTCTTCAAGATCGTGGAAGTGAGTGGACCGTTCTCGAACCCGTGTCAAATTTTGTACCCCACAGGAACACTGCCCACCCTACGACTGACCTTTGCCAGACCCGTTTTGATAAGTTTTCAGACAGGTTTACCAATCCTCTTCTTCGTCGCGATCTTCCACCACACCCACCAGAGATTGTAGGTCGAAGTTGCGATCTTCTCCACTCAAGCAAATTCCCGCACTCATCACCGTTAAATCGGCTTTGGAGATGGCACTGGTGTGACGTTCGCCGTCCCCTGTCGTCCACTCCACCAGCCAAAAATCCTCGCGATCGCGAAATTCCTGCAACTGGCCGCCACCGACTCCTAGGGCCTCGCGCAACCGCCGTTCGTCTTGTTGCTGCTGCTTCTCGGGAGTCCAGAGGCGGCCAAACACCAAATCGTAGGTGGTTTTCATTTCCGGGGTCATTCCCTTGAAGTTCAAGGCTTCCGGTAGGGTGACGGCTTTCAATTCTGCTCGCAGTCGTTCGGGAATCGTCGGATCGATGCGACGATCGATTTCCTCAAACCACCAATTCCTGCCATCCCAGCGAGCGATCGCACTTTCAAAGGCTTCCCCCTCGCCAACCAGGTAAATCGGCACGGGTTTGGCGACTCCAGTGCGCTGGCGAACGTCGGATTCGTTGGCGGGATAAGCCAGCCAGGTTTGACCCCGCAGCCGGTACGCCAGCCACAACCGCACCGCCGGGAACTGCTGTAAATACTCGGAAATCTGAATGAAGTCCGCTTCTTCGACGAGTGCCGCATCTCGATCGTTTCGAGGTTGAAAAATGCCCCATCCCTCAAAATTCGCCGGTTGCGGTGTAAAGGTACGGACGAGTCCGGCGACGCGGGTGCGAACGCGGCTTCGGGGGGTACAGGGGGCAAGGAAACTGGTGGATTTGAGCTGTTCTTCTTGGGAAGCGATGCGATTGATGAGTTTGCGGATATCGGTCATGGGAAGAGAATGGACAATGGACAATGGACAATGGACAATGAGTCAGTTGCGAAAATCTTCTCCCTCTCCCCATCCCCGCGTCACCGCGTCATTTCTACAGTTCCAATACGGGCCAGTCCGATGCGCGGCGATAGTCGGTCATATCCTCGAATTTGCGGAGTTCGGCGCGATGTACCCGCAGTTCGCAGGAGGTATCGATCCACTGTTGGTTTAACTCGGAAATGACTTCGAGGGTGCGATCGCGATCTAAATCTTCGGGAACTCGGCCGAAATATCCCAAGGTGACGTGGGCTGTGAAGTGATACTGTTGTTCGATGCCCAAGCCGATGATGTCGGCATTTTGATAGATGGCGCGACGCAAGCGCACGATCGCATCGTAGGAAGCTTCGTCTTTGGGGGCCAAACAAATGGCGATCGCCCGCGTCATGACAATCAGTCCCAACAGTTGCCAGCGAATGGGCGTACCGTGGATGAGTTCGGGTTCGCACTCCTGGAACGTCTTGCCGATGCAATGGCGCAGCTTCGCCTCAAACTCAGGATTTCCCGCTGCATCCTGATAGGCGCTATCCCAAATTAAATCCGCTAAAGTCAAGTGAAAACTCTTCTGCGGCAGGGGGGCAAGCAAATTGGGTTCGAGTTTGGCGAGCAATTTTTCCTGGCAGGCGGCGATATCTTGATAAAATTCATCGTTGCCGCCGTCGTCTTGCCAGGGGGGAGTGATGACGCTGTAGCCGGGAAACGATACGGCTTTGGCGACCCCGTCAGACCCAACGGCAAATTTCGGGGAGTCTTGAATATACTGCAACTGCACGGAATTGGCTTCCGGTAGGGTCATCCGCGCCACTCGCTTGAGATAAGCTTGATAGGTATCGTCCAATGTTTCACCCTTTTATTGAGTCATCTCTCTATTGTAATTGGGGTGGCTTGTTGCAAACAGAATACACGGTTACAGAATTCAGAATAGGGAATGGGGAATAGGGAATAGGGAATGGGGAGAATTGGGGGAAACGGGAGCAAGATGCTCCCACTGCGTACGATGAATTTTCTTTGCCCTCTGTGCCCCCTCTGCCTCCCCTGCCTCCAAACCCCCCACACTCCAACCAAAAAACCATGCCGATATACGTCTACTGGGGAGAAGATGATTTTGCGATGGATCGGGCGGTGACGGCGTTGCGCGATCGCATTCTCGATCCGGCGTGGGGTTCGTTTAATTTTGACAAAATTGGGCCCGATCGGGCAAATGGGGCGATCGATGGATTGAATCAAACGATGACACCGCCGTTTGGGGGAGGCGGACGGCTGGTTTGGCTGGTGGATAGTGCCCTGTGCCAGCAATGTTCGGCGGAAGTACTCGCGGAGTTGGAACGGACGGCGACAGCACTGCCGCCGGAGTCGGTATTGCTACTCACCAGTCGCAAAAAGCCCGACGGCCGCCTCAAATCCACCCGGTTACTGAAAAAAGCGGCCCAAGAGTTTAAGGAATTTTCCCCGATTCCCCCGTGGAAGACGGATTTACTGGCGGGGAGGGTACGGCAGATGGCGCGGGAGATGGGGGTGGCGCTGACGGGAGAGGCAACCGAACGGCTGGCGGAAGCGATTGGTAACGATACCCGCAGGCTGTATGGGGAATTGCAGAAGCTGCAACTGTATCGAGGGGAAAGTTCGCAGCCCATCGACGGGAAAGCGGTGGATCGATTGGTGACGGCGAGTACCCAAAATAGTCTGAAACTGGCGACGGCGATTCGTCGGGGGGAAGTGGGGGTGGCGTTGGGATTGGTGGGAGATTTGCTCGATCGCAACGAACCGGCGTTGAGAATCGTGGCGACGTTGGTAGGGATGTTTCGCACCTGGTTGTGGGTGAAATTGGCGATCGCATCGGGGGAATCGGACGAACGCAATATTGCCCGGATGGCTGGGGTGGAGAATCCCAAACGGATTTATTTTCTGCGTCAGGAGGTGGGTGGCGTGCGCTTGGAACAATTGACCCAGGCGCTGCCGGTGTTGCTGGAACTGGAATTCGGCCTCAAGCGGAGTGGGGATGACAGGATGACGCTGCAAACGAAGGTGGTGGAGTTGTGCGAAATTTTCGGCAGCCGTTGATGATAATTGCTTGTAGGGGTAGTGCCCCCGTGCCTACCCCGACCGGATGGGGGCTACCACAGGGGGATTGCCCCTACAAGTTTTCATTGAGTAAAACCCTAACCCCTCCCAAGAGGGGAACGATCGCATTAATATTGGGAAAAAATCTGGAAAATGTTTATCTAATACTCCCCTCTTGGGAGGGGCAGGGGGTGGGTTCGACGATTGACTCGTGTTGCTCAATTCTGACCTACTGACTCAATTGTGAATTGCCATCAACGCTGACTCGACGGACTAAAACTCGCATCACTTCGCCGGGAATGGCTGTGGGGATGGGAGGACTCCAGGCGGTGACTGCCGCAAACCCGAGGCGATAGAGGGTGTGGATGATTTTGGTGACGGCGGGTGGCGAACCCACCACCATAATTTTGACGGCTTCTCGATCGCCGCTCGATCGCACTTCTGCGGGAGTCGCGGGGTTGGGTTCGTTGGAATTGCTTTGAAACATAGGATTACAGAAATTTGATGAGGAAAAATATTCGCAGATCTGCGAATACTTTTAGTGTATCGGACATTCGCAGATCTGCAAATATTTACGCCCGCAAGATTCTCTGTCACGATCGAGGGCATGGGAAAAGCAGGATTAGCCCTCAGACGAGTCTTAGAAAATCACAACATCAGCCAAAATAAACTGGCAGTTGCATTAGGGGCGAAACCTTCTGTGGTATTTCGCTGGTTTCACGAACGAACCGATCCCAGCGGGGATACCATCGCTGAGATTGCTAAAGCGCTGCAAGAGATGAATCGGGCGGCTGCTGACGAGTTCGTGCGTTTGTACTTAGGAGAGTTTTTGGAAAATTCCGACGATCGCACCTGAGTGCCGATCGTAATCATTGTCAATCTCGTAGGGGCAAAGCATTTGGGCGATATCGAACGAATCAAATGAAATCTTGTATATCCAAATGCTTCGCCCTTCCTGATGTCTGCCACCCACCAGTATCGCGGATGAACGAAATCGGACTTTGCGTATCTAACAGACGGGAAGAAGGGCGTTAGCGCAGCCATGCCGCAGGCTATAGCATTCGGGCGTTTGTGGGTAGGTTTAACCAAAAAGTTTCTTGCCGAATGCTTTGCCCCTACAAGATATCGTGGTTCCGAATTCCGAATTCCGAATTCATTTCACCAAATACCACAGGGTATCAATGCCACTGCCCAGATATTTGCAATCTTGGTGTTCCTCGATCCAGGCGACAACCGTAGGGAAGACAGTATCAGATTGCTTGCCTAGCTGACCCAACGCCTTGGCAACGGAGAAACGCACCCACGAAGCCTCATCCTTCAGAGATTGAACAAGCGCATCCACCACCTCCTCCGATGCCACCTCCAACCCTCTCAGCACCTCGGCTGCATACAAACGCACCCACCAATGCTCATCCCTTAGAGATTGGAGAAGCGCATTCACCACCTCATCCGATGCCACCTTCAACCTTCCTAGCGCCTCGGCTGCATTACTACGCACCGACGAATCCTCATCCTTCAGAGATTGGAGAAGCGCATCCACCACCTCCTCCGATTCCACTTTCAACTTTGCGAGCGCCCAGGCTGCACTCCAACGCACCGACAAATCCTCATCCTTCAGAGATTGGAGAAGCACATCCACCACCTCCTCCGATGCCACGTTCAACCCTCCCAGCGCCCTGGCTGCATCCCGACACACCGACGAATCCTCATCCCTCAGAGATTGGAGAAGCGCATCCACCACCTCCTCCGATGCAACCTTCAACCCTCCTAGCGCCCTGGCTGCATCCCGACGCACCGACGAATCCTCATCCCTCAGAGATTGAACAAGCGCATCCACCACCTTCTCCAATTCCACGTTCAACCCTCCCAGCGCCCTGGCTGCATACAAACGCACCCACCAATCCTCATCCTTCAGAGATTGAACGAGCGCATCCACCACCTCATCCGATGCCACTCCCAACTCTCCCAGCACCCTGGCTGCATTCTCACGCACCAACGAATTCTCATCCTTCAGAGATTGAACGAGCGCATCCACCACCTCATCCGATGCCACTCCCAACTCTCCCAGTACCTCGGCAATGGAGAAACGCACCGACGAATCCTCATCCTTGAGAAATTGGAGATATATCTCAACAACTGCATCCTGTTCTCCTAAAGCCGATCGATACCTCAGCAATTGCCCTTCCATAATCTTCGCTTCTTTCAGCAACGCCAGTGCCTTTTCCTCGAATGCCGTTTCTTCCAAACTGCACAGAACCTCAAATACCTGGGTCTGAACTTGTCCGCCCAGTTTCTTCCAATCCCTCACTTCCAACCCCACCAAACCCTGCAATACCTCCTCACATAACCCAGCATCCGCACCGTTCAATCCCTTAACATCTTCCGCCAGACACCACCCTGCAAATAGCAAATCCCGATGCAACCACTCCTCATATTCGCTTCCCCGTTCCAACATCCGACGGATTGCCTTCGCTGCTTTCTTCGGCTTTTGCTGGGCGATGAGTAACAGCAGCACCTCTCGCCAGTGAGGATCGTGGAGACGATCGCCGATACAGTTGAGAACGATGTCGAACTCCCCCTCGTTATCAGCTTGATAGTCGATTTCCTCCGCCGTTAGGTACTCCTGAAACGTCTTGTGGACAAAGGCGTAGCAGTCCTGTCCCTGTTCGTTCAGCAGTCCCGTTCGTTCGCGCACGAAATCGAGAAACCGCTTTGCCTCGGCTTTGGCTTTGTAGCGCTCGATCGACTTTAACCCGCGAATCGCATCGGCCAAAAAATCGATTAACTCGTCCTTATCGATGAGGGTTCCCCCAGCTGTATCCTCAGTACTTCCGCAAGTATGAATCCAGTAAGCAACCTGCGCCATCAAGCGCCGCCAGTCGTCGGGTTCCAGGTGCTGGCAAAGGTGGTTGTTCGTATCTCCATCTCCCTCCCAGGATTTGTAGGCATCCCAATTCACCAGCAGGGTTTCCACCGCCCGATCGTATAATTTGTGGCGCTGTTTGGGCAGGTGAGCTTCGTAGCGGTGAATTAGGGCGATAATCGTCAGCAGCAGGGGATTGCGCGCCAGGTTTTTGATGCGATCGTTCCGGTTGAGGGCGTTCTGGAGACTCTGCTGGCGGCGTTGGGCTTCGGCGCTGTCGGCGATGCGATTCTCGTACCAGGCATGGATGAAGGTTTCGATGCGATCGTCCCCAAAAGGTTGCAGCCAGTAGTGGGGAAACGCCTCGGTGCGGAAAAAGTCTCGCTTGTACCCCGCAGGACGAGATGTAACGATCGCCCGATTGCCATTCTCGGGATAACGCCCCAAAAAATTCTCGATTCGCCGCACCACTTCGTATCGCTGGGCTTCTTGGGTTACTTCATCCAACCCATCGAGCAAAATCAGCGCCCGTCCCGCCTCCAGCCAGCGCTCGAAAAAGCCTTCCGGCAGGGTTTGGGTGTGGAGGGTGTTTTCGGCGAAGTGGTGCAGGTATTCCGGCAAACTGCGATCGAGGTTTCGCGCCCAATCCCGAATCCGAATTAAGATGGGCAAGTAATCTTGGGAATGCAGAGATGCGATCGTATTTTCTTCCGATGTTTCGATCGAATCCGGCTCGGCGAGTACCACGGCAAAATAACTCAGCAGCGTCGTTTTTCCCGCTCCCGGCTCGCCTAAAACTACCACATTTTTGGCTTGAGTTTGCGATAACAACTGCGCCGCTGAAAATTTCCTACCGCTGCGTTCTCTCTGAGCTAAAAACCGCTGTTCTCGCAGTAATTCCGATTGGCGATCGGTTGTGGATTCTCTTGCCGCTTCTAGGGCAAAATCGAGGCGATCGCTGCCACCATTTCTCCCCTCTTCCTCCACCTCCGGCATCACGAAAATATTGACTAACTTTTCCGATTTATCCGTTTCCTGTCCCGCCACCCGAATCCCAGCAAATTTCACATCATCGTAGTAATTTGCCAGTTGTTGTAAATAATCCTCCCGCGCCACCCGCATCCGCGAACCGGCTTTGGTTTCTTCAACATACCCGCGCAAGAATTCTTTTAGCCACGGTTCGATTCGGTTTTCGCATCCTTCGAGATCGATATGTCGATCCTCTGTTGCAAGGCGTTTAAAACGTTCGACCAAATACTTGACATTTGGCTCCCCTTGGTTATTTAGCGGCTTCTGAAGTTCGTCGGTATTTTCCTGGAGAAATTTGACTAAAAAAGTTCCCAAAACGTAGTCTCGAGAACAACGACGAAATAGTTGCTCGGATACGGCTAAACCTTCTTCTCGTTCGTTCGCAGTTTCAACACCAATTTTTCGCGCCTCCTCAATTTCATTGGGATTAACTTGACTGCGAACTTTCTCAACAAGAAAAGGTGTCACCTTCCCTGCCAGTGAAGCAATTATTTTACCTGCCGTTGCTCCTTCAATCGTCATAAAATTGATTAGTCAATTATTAATTGTTCATTGTTCATTATTAATTGTTCATTGTTTTTCAATCGCTTGCAACACTCGTTCTAAATACTGCGATCGCCATTCTTCCCGTTCTCGAAAAACAACATCATCTGGTTGATAGGCTTCAATCTCTTCCCGAGAGAGAATACCTTTTGCTTCAACCAACCGCTCGATCGTATCGAGTCGATCGCGCAAAACCGAAACCTCTCCCACCAACGCCATCACAATTTCCAATAATTTATCTGTTTGCGAACCATCGAGGTAAATCGGTCGTTTTCCTTTTACGTTTTTCGCCATATTCAATCAAAATTCCAATTTGATTTTTAATCTCGCATCAGGATTTAGATACGGATGCTCTTTTGAAGTTGGGCAAGGTGGGCAGCTTATCGTCTGAAAACGCTCGAACGATCGGGGGATTTAGCGACCCACCCTACAATTCTTCCTCGTACTCCAAGATTTTTTAATTTTGCATTTTTAATTTTTAATTTTCTTCCCGCACACCGCAAACCAAGTTCCCCGCTGATTCAATCCAGCCTTCTGATCGGAATTGGTCATTTTCGATTTCCAAACCCCATTCGGCACGAAAGTTTCGATCGCCCCCTCTGCATCAAACCCAGCATCGATGAATTCCTGCCGCAAGTCCAAATCCCGCATCCCACTCCAGAAGGGTTCGTTATTATTCGCAGTTTGCCAATCGTATAGAAACTCGCGGAACACATCCAAATGCTTGTAGAGAAGGGCTTCGGCGTGGATGACGATGCCTCCGGGGGCCAGCAGGCGATAGCACTCCCGCAGCACGTTGCGAATGGCGCAGACGGGAATCTCGTGCAGGAAGATGTGAGACACCACTAAATCGAAGGATGCATCGGGGAATTGGGTGCGTTCGGCGTTGCCTTGGGCAAAATGGACCGGTTTACCCAACGCTTGTGCCCTAGCGTGGGCGTAACGCAACATGGGGGCCGATAAATCGATCGCCCACACTTCTGCATCCGGGTATCCATCTGCGTAGGGCAGGGTACTGTGGCCCACGGAACAGCCCAAATCGATAATTTTCCGGGGCTGAAAATCCGGATAGTTTGCCTTGAGGTAATTTTCCACCATCGACGCGCCCACATCGTCGTTCAGCGGTCCCAGCCAACCCCGGCCGTAGAGGTACGTTCCGCGATCGTAAATTGCCCCAGCAGTCATATCTTCGTCGGTATCTTCTCCCCCATATCCACCGGGCATACAGTGAATATCGACGGCAGTTTGGTACGCGGGAATCGGCAATTCGGGGTCGAGGGTTAAAGACCCCACGGACTTATCGAGGGTTTGGGTGCGATCGCCCAATTGGGTATGCTGACGATCGACGCTGGATGCCACCGATGCCCACATCATCTCCTGCTGCATCCGTTGCAGCGCCCCCCACCACCGATAGTAGGGCTGTTTTGCCATCACTTCCCGAACTTCGTAGCGGGTTTCGGGCGATCGCTGGTATTTTGCCTCAAACTCGGGTTTGGCGACGCGATCGTAAACGGCTTTGTTACCCGGCGCGATCTTCCCCATAATGTGGGATTTCAAACTCATGACAAAGTGCTGACGGGCAAGTTCGTCGTGGGTGGTTTCTGGCAGCAGGGCGTGTTTGAATTGTTCGGTCATTTTTTGGCGAATCTCTCACAGGCTGGCGCTCGATAGGTCTATGTTAGCGATTTTGATTCGCAGTTTTGCCGTCAAGGGGCGATCGCCACCGCCACAAAGAAACCGCAAATTGCAAATATTTTTTACAATTTAGTTACAAACCGTTGCAAAACTTGAGGATTTGAGCGATGACCCAACGCGAGAAATGGGATGCCGGCCGATTTGCCAAAACCCTGGGGTATTTCGGCATCATCCCCTTTGTGGGAAGCTGTAAGTGGCTCCAGAAGCTCTTGGGAGGAGGTGCGATGACCTCGATCGAAGAAAAACCCCAAACCGGTGTCGTCCTCGTTGCCGGGGCGACGGGAGGCGTGGGCAAACGGGTGGTACGCCGCCTTTTAGAACGGGGCTATACCGTCCGGGCGATCGTTCGCGATGCCAAACGGGGTAAAGAAGTCTTGGGTAACAACGTCGAACTAATTGAAGCCGATATTACCCTCCCCGAAACCCTCACCCCGGCAGTATTTAACAATATTCGATCGGTGATTTGCTGCACCGGAACCCGCGTCCAACCGGTGGAAGGGGACACCCCCACTCGCGAGAAATACTACCAAGGCATCAAATTCTATATGCCGGAAGTGGTGGGAACCCCGGAATATATCGAGTATCGCGGCGTCGAAAATCTGGTGACGGGGGCAGCGAAATATCTCAAAAACGCCCCCAACAAACGATCTATCTTCGATTTCACCCAACCCGATCGCCCCATTGACGAACTCTGGGGGGCGATCGACGATGTGGTGATGGGTGGTGTCAGCGAAAGCGGCATCCAACCCGTGTACGGCGCGGCATTATTTAGCGGCAACGTCTCCACTGCCAACTCCGGGGGGTTTGCCTCCGTTCGCACCCGCAACCTGGATATTCCCCTGAATTTATCGGGCTACGAAGGGATCGAACTGCGAATTAAAGGGGATGGCAACCGCTACAAATTCATTCTCCGGGATAGCGATAAATGGGACGGCATCGGCTATTGCTACTCCTTCGATACCGTCTACAACATCTCCACCAGCATCCGCATTCCCTTCGCCGATCTGATCGCCACCTTCCGCGCCAAAACCCTGAAAGACCACGCCCCGGTGGATACGAGCAATATTCGAGCCTTCCAACTGATGCTGAGCAAGTTTGAGTACGACGGCGAACTCAACCCCGTCTTCAGTCCCGGTTCTTTCCGGCTGGAAATCGAATCGATCGCCGCTTACGGCGGAAATAGCCTACCTCAGTTTGTGATGGTGAGTTCCGCTGGCGTGACTCGTCCGGGAAAACCGGGATTGAACTTAGACGAAGAACCCCCAGCAGTGCGGATGAACGACCAACTCGGCGGCATCCTCACCTGGAAGCTGCGAGGGGAAGATAGCGTCCGCGCCAGTGGCGTTCCCTATACCATCGTCCGTCCCTGCGCTTTAACGGAAGAACCGGGGGGCAAAGCGTTAATGGCCGATCGCGGCGATACGATTAAAGGCAAGTGTTCGCGGGAAGATATCGCCGAACTGTGCGTGCGGGCGATCGAAAATCCCCAGGCGCGCAACGTCACCTTCGAGGTAAAAGAAGCCGCAACCCCAGGAAAAGCAGGTCAGGACTGGGATGGTTTCTTCACCAGCCTGCAAGACGATCGCGCCCTATCTGCCACGCCTTAACCCGATCCCCTCTATTCGAGCGATCCCAATTCGAGATAGGATTTTAAAATTCCTTAACATTTTTGCAGTTTAGCGATTCCAAATCCATGAAACGATTTTTGTCCTCCGTGTTGGCTCTAGTTTTAGTGGTTGCCATCGGTTTGGGGGGCTGCTCCTCCTCTTCCGCTGCGATTACGGGCAACTACAACCAAGATTCTCTCACCGTGATTAATAACTTACGCACCGCCATCGAGCTACCGGAAGGAACCCCCGAAAAGGCCAAAGCGCAAGCCACCGCTAAGAACACCATTTACGAATTCATCGCTCGCTATCGTCGGGATGAAAACGTCACCGGACGGCCTTCGTTTACCACGATGCAAACCGCACTAGATGCCCTCGCCGGCTACTACAATTCCTACGGCAACCGCCCCCTCTCCAAGAAACTCAAAACTCGCTTAGAGCAAGAGTTCAAGCAAGTGGAAAGAGCGCTGAATCGCGAATCTTAGGGAAAGTAGGGGGAGAAGGAGACAAGGGAGAGGGGGGAGACAAGGGAGACAAGGGAGATGAATTTTCCCCACACCCTACACCTAACACCGCTTCCGTCGCGCCATATCATCTCCCCATCTCCCTATCCGTTTGCTAGCATAGGAACGCGATCGGGAGAGCTTTTTTATGCGTCAACTGAAATATTACGTTGCCTGTAGCGTCGATGGTTTTATCGCCCACGAGGATGGCTCGTTTGATGGGTTTTGCTTCGATGGCGAACCCGTTCGAGATTACCTGGAATCCCTACAGCAATTCGATACCGTTTTGATGGGACGTAAAACCTATGAAGTCGGGCTAAAAGAGGGAAAAACCGATCCGTATCCGATGATGGAGAGTGTCGTTTTTTCCAGAACGATGGCGCAAAGTCCCGACCCCCGCGTCACCCTCGTTTCAGAAAATATCGGTGAATTCGTTCGTAATCTGAAGCAAAAAACGGGAAAAGATATTTACCTGTGCGGTGGTGCAAATTTAGCCACAACGCTGTTTTCGGAAAACTTAATTGATGAAATTATTCTCAAAATCAATCCATTTTTAATGGGGACGGGAGTCCCGTTATTTTCAGGCGCGATCGCCCAAACGAAACTCGAACTGATGCAATCTAAAATTTACGATAACGGTGTGGCTTTCATGTACTATCGCGTTATTTCTAATTCGGTTAATATTTGAGTTCGATCGCGATAATTTAGCATCAACGCGGTGTGCAACTTTAAGTGCTCGCCACATGGTGAACGGGTCGAAATATGGTGAACGAGTCGAAACATCCCCCTTTTCTCCTTCCCCCTTCTCCCCGTGCGAGAGGATTTTGAAGAATGAAGTTGCACATGGCGCGCTCGGTAAATCTTAAGCTCTTGTAGGGTGGCCAAGGACAGCGATTTCATAAGTCTATCCCCCAGGCGAGATCGTTAGGACACTTCTGCATTTTTGCTAGGGTCTTTCTCCCCCAGCCTCCCCTGCTCCCTCTGCCTCCGAAGCCCACCGTCACGAGTATCCTAATTGATATGGCGACTGCTAGATCGCCGCAGCCAATCGAGCAACTCGAGCTTCAACCATTCAATTTCCGCTTTGCTAAACCGGCGGGTATTGGCCAGTTTGTAGGTACTCCGACGGATTTGGAGATAGAGGTACGATTGCCCTTCGTGGTGGCGATATGCGAGTCCGATCTCCTCCGGACTCAGGGACGATCGCGATTGGGTTGTAACACGATCGCCTTCCCCCTTTCGGAAATGCTGCCACCGCTTGAGAGTTCGCCCAAACAGCCGCTGTGTCAGAGCAACCTGATGCGCGTCCAGATACAATCGCATCTCGCGGTAGTTATAAAAGATCCAAATCTGCATCAGCCATACCGCCAGTCCCCCCAACAACAGTTTCAGTATCAAACTGGGGACAAAAAAGGCATACATTGCCACCGGGGAGAATAGCGTCAGCAGGGCGATCGCGCCAAACCCAATCCCTTTCGGAGGTAAACAGACTTCAAAGCGATCTCGAGTTTTGTTGAGGATTGCCTCGCTGTCGGCGGGTTTGGAGGCAACGGGAGCAAGTTGTTTTTGTTCTTCACATCGGGGACGAGGGGGAGGATTTTCCAGAGCTTGTAGGGCTTCTCGTGCCGATTGGGGGCGCTGTTCCAAGCTCGGTTCCGTCAACCATGCCAGCCAGTCGGCAAAGGGGCGATCGAGATCCACCACTCGATCGAATTCCAAACGCAAATCCCGTTGCGGCAGTTCCGTCGGATGCAATCCCGTCGCCACGTAAATTAACGTTGCCCCCAAACTGTACAAATCCGAAGCCGGAACCACCCGTCCGCCAAACTGCTCGGGAGGCATATAGCCGTAAGTTCCCACCACGGTCATCGTACCCCCTTCCCGGGCCACCAAATGAGCCACCGCGCCGAAATCCACCAAATGAACTTGTCCGACGCTGTTTCCCGATCGATCGCCCAGGAGAATATTGCTCGGTTTGATATCCCGGTGAATTGTCGCCGGTTCGAGTTGGTGCAAGTAAACGAGAATTTCCAGCAGAGATTTTGCCAGTTTCCGAACCTCCCCTTCGCTAAAGGTGCGTCCGGCTTTGAGGTGTTCTTCGAGGGTTTTGCCCTCCACGTAGGTTTGTACCAGGGCAAATCGATCGTCCCATTCTAGATAATCTAAGTATTTAGGAATCGAGGGATGATTCAGGGTTTTGAGGGTTTGGGCTTCCCGCTCGAACAGCTTCAGTTCCTGCCATTCAAAATCGATTCCCATGGACAAAACCTTGATAACCACCCGTTCTTGAGTGTGTAAATCCGTTGCCAGAAAGGTTTGTCGTCCCGTTTGCTTGCCCAGTTGCTTCTGGATTTGGTAGCGATCGCCAATGACTTCCATCATCGTCTCTCCCCCTTCAATTGCAAATTTTGCCCTTCTGAATTGCCCGTTCTCCCTTCGTACCACCGAGCGATCGGTTTACTAATCGCACCCATCGATAAACCCAGGACGATCGCAGGAACGACATTAAAAAACAACCCGAGCGCGATGTGCGATGCACGATTTGCGGATAATAGGAAGAAAGTGGGGACAAAAAAGCCGATAATCCCAGAAAGAGTACCCACCGCAGTCGTAGAAAATCTCAAAACCCGTCGATAGCGTCGAGCATTTTTGAGGGGAAAGAAGAACCGACGAGTCAATAATCCCACCACGAGGGTGTTTACCGCACCCACCCATAAACCCACCGTACTGCCATATCCTGCCCCAAAGAGGAGCGCGACGCTCGCAACACTAAGGCTATTCATTAAACTACTAGAGACACCGAGCGCGAGACCGTTTACGCCACCATAAATGCCACCGTAAACAGCTCCGGCGAGTCCCCCCATCACCAAACTGCGCCAGCCAACGTGCCACAGCAGCCCCAGAGTTGTCAGGGATTTTTTGGGTTTTTCGATCGGGGAATTGGGCTTTTCCAGGGCTTCAAGCGCCATTTGAGCAGAGGAAAAGCGACGATCGAGACTCGGTTCGATCGCCTTCTCGATCCATTGCGTCAGCCCCGGACTCAATCGGTTGAAGCGGCTAAAATCGATTTTCATCTGGTTTTGGGGCAAGTCTGCCGGGGGAATTCCCGTGGCTAGGGCGATCGCCGTTGCTCCCAACCCATAGATATCCGAAGCCGGAACCGCCCGGCCACCAAACTGTTCCGGGGGCATATAGCCGTAGGTTCCCACTACGGTAATGGTTTGACCTTGCTTGCTCGCTAGGGTTTGGACGGAACCGAAATCCACCAGATACACCCCATCTCGAGCGTTGGGGGGAGAATTCTCGTCGGTATCGGCGAGGAGAATATTGCTCGGTTTGATATCCCGGTGAATGGCTGGAGGTTGCCGTCGGTGCAAGTAACTCAAGATGTGGAGTATAGCCGTGAGGATGTGGCGAATTTCCCCTTCGCTGAAACGGCGTCCGGCTTGGAGGTGAGCTTCGAGGGATTTGGCGTTGATGTAGGTTTGCACCAGGGCGAATCCTTTCCCCTGGGGCAAATCCAGTTCAAAGGAATCGAGATACCTGGGAATAGCCGGATGGGAGAGGGTTTGCAGGACTTGGGTTTCGCGTTCGAAGAGTTTGAGATCCTCCCAGTTGACATCGGCACCGAAGAGCAAGAGTTTAATCGCCACTTGCTGATGATGTTCTAAATCCAGGGCAAGCAGCGTAATGCGTCCGGCTTGCTTGCCCAACAGGGACAAAACCTGATAGCGATCGTGCAAAACCTGCCCCGACCAATTTCCGAGCGATCGTACTGTCATAGGGATTCTTAAGGCAATATTCGTTGCTACAAAAAACTACGACGCGATCGAACCTAGTTTCGGAAATGGGAGACAGAGCTAGGGGGACAAGGAAGACAAGGGAGAGGGGGAAGACAAGGAAAAGAATATGTTGGCGAACCACTCAAAATTTTCTGTTTTCCACACCCCACACCCCATTCCCCATTCCCCTTCCGAATTCCAAATTCACCCATCCACCCACAACCTAGCTCTCCTCAGGAGCGATCGCAAAACGGTTTCCCGATTGGTGGTGATATCTGCGTTCACCTCCATTCCCGCTTTTAGGGGATACTCCACATCCCCTCGCACCAAATAAGCTCGTTCCGGTTCGACGGTGACTTCGTAATAGGGCGCAACACCCAAGCCGTTATTCGGGGCGGTGGTATCCGGGGCAATGGCTTGCACTTCTCCGGCCAAAAGTCCGTAATCGGTGTACGGGTATGCCGACACTCGCAGTTGCACCGATTGCCCCACCTTCACCTTGCCAATATCGCTCACCGCAACCCGCGCCCGAATCACGAGGGGTTCGTCGGGGACGATTTCGGCAAGCACTTCCCCGGCGCGAACTCGCTGTCCCGGACTCTGGAGGTTGAGTTTGAGGATGGTGCCATCGGCGGGAATTGGCAGGGCGCCGGCCTCTATCTGGCTTTCAATTTCGATTAAGGCGGTGGCTTCTAACTGAACTTGGCGTTCGAGTTGGGTTTGTTTTTTGACGGCATCTTCCCATTGTTTTTTCAAATCTTCCGCTTCCTGGGGAGATGATGCCGCGAGTTTTTCCAGGGCGAGGGCAACGGTATAGTTGGGGTTGGCTTCATTGGGGGTTCTCGTCGAACCGGCGATCGCGATCCATTCCGATTTTTGCAAAATTTGCGATCGCAAACTCTCAACTCGAACTTCCGCCTCTCCCAACTGGGTGCGATACATATCGACATTTGCCAATCGTTCCTGCTGCTGGGTTTGCAGCGTCCGAATCTGGGGCGTTGCGCTCGTTTCCAGGTAGGCGAGAACGTCTCCAGCTTCCACCTCTTGGTGTTCTCGCAGTTCGATACTGCTGATGATGCCATCGGTTTGGGCTTGGACGAGTTGCGATTCCCATTGGGGACGAACGCGGCCGCTGGCTTTGACAGTGACATCATATTTAATCAGACCCGATAAAACCACCGCAGCCCCCAATACGCCCACCACCAGCAATCCTCCAATGCTTGCCCAGCGATTGACGGGGGGGAGAAATTCTTCAGTCTGAAGGAAGGGGGGATCGGCCCCGAATTGATTCGACATGACGGCAAATTTTGATGGGTGTTGCTATCACGTTTTTACAAACTTATTGCTAAAGTATCCGGATTTTTTCTGGGATTGAAGATTTATGGATTAACGGGTTTAGAAACAATTCAAACTCGTGACTCAAAATCGATCGCATTCGATCGATTTACTTGACACAAATATGGAGTCTACTATGCAACTTACAGATCCCAAGTCCACAACCATCGAAGGAACGGTCATGCCGACGGCTCGATCGGGCGAAATGTTTGCGGATTTAACCACAGAAGAAGCTGCAACCGTCAACGGTGCTTATGGCTACGGCTACGGTTATCGCACGGTGTCTTACTACCGCCCCTACCGTCGTTCTTACTACGGTCGCCGTCGCGGATACGGCTATGGCTGCTACTAATCCCAAAATGGTTGCCAAAATCGTTTAAATTGCTAGTCTTTAAAAGCGGATTCTAGTTAACTAGAGTATCCGAAATAACCTCCCTTTTTTGATTCGGTTAGACTCTGAGGCTGAGATTTTTAAATCTGACTCTCAGACAAAGAAAAGGGAGGTTTTATTGTATTCCTTAATTTTTGAAGAGTATTCTAGGTTTTAGAGGTTATTTTTAAAGTAATTTTGAAGCTCGTTGCGGGTGGCTAATTTTAAATCTCAAGTTCCCCTTATAAAGGGGGATTGATGAGGATCTTCCGTACCTCATCAATTTGAGAAACGCTATCAAACGTTTCTAGTTCGTTTATCCGGACAATATCCGCACTAAAAAAAATTAAATGAATCGGTATATTGGATCGGCGTTTGAATATTAGATCTCAATGTCTATCATCTTCAATCCTCAATTAATTTTCGATTGAGATGTGGAGCTGTATATCAAATAACATGAGAACTTATATCAGATCCGGTTAAATGACCATAATACGCCAACTTTATGGGTAGTCTTCCCCCCGGCTTCCTGGAGCCTCCCCTGCCTTCAACCCTTAATTATGATTAATCAACCGGATTTGATATTAATCTTCTCTGAATGATGTTTTACGTTTAGACCCAACGATAATATTTTCTAATTTTGATTCATCGAAAAAATGTAAATATGCTCGATCTCGGTTTCGCCCAACTTAAAGCGATCCGATGTCCGTTTTCAATACCATCTATAACAATCGCAATACATAAAGTAGAAATTAAATATCAAAGCAATATATTTTTCTTGTTGTATGTTTACGTAATTTTTTGAGCATAAAAATGCAGCCTAAAAATTAATTTTATTCCATACATATTTTCACAAAATAGAAAATGTTTTTGATATTTAAAGTCAAACTAATTGGATATAAGTATATTCTCAATAAACAGCAAAAAAAAGTTTTGTGTGTCAAACCTATACAGTGAAGTAAATTCGTGTTTTTTGTTTTTTTTACATAATTTTTTGGGTGATTTTTTCTATAAAAATCTCCGGAATTTTGCGAGAAAATAAGAAGTAATTGATAGAGCTTGCACCCATTCATTGGGACCAAGCCAATCGAATCACACGATTCATTTAGTTCACTAATTTCACTCACCAACAAGGAGTTTGAGATGAATACCAACGACAAAACTCAACTGTTTACCGAATTAACCGCAGAAGAGTCCTCCAGCGTCAACGGGGCCTATGGCTACTGGGGTGGATACTACGGTGGTGGTTACAGCTACCGTCCTTCCTCCTACGGCTACGGTGGTGGTTATCGCCGTTCCTATCGCCCCGTATACTACGGCTACAGCTACAGCAGCTACGGCTACGGTTGCTACTAATTCGGAACCTTTGATGAGGTTCGCGCGTTTAGTTAGCTAGTCGGTACAGTCGTAATCCTCCTCGCTCGATCCGGGTGCACTACCATCTTTAACGAACCCTGAAAGTCCTTGCGAACAGAAAAAGTCTATTCTCTTGGCAAGGACTTTAGAAGGGTAGTCGAAAAGGATTTTTCAGGTGTAAAGATTTAAAATATTTGAGGAAAGCGACTCGAGATCGATAGATTTCAACTTCAGACTAATCTGTATCGGTTACTTTGTCGAGAGGACTCAGTGGTGCGATCGAGGTAGAATATTTCAAGTAAACTTCAAGTATCCATCGACCTCTCGATGGTCAATCGTTTATTAAATTTATCCCAATTGAAAGCACTTCTTTTGAAGAAATAGGATATATTGACTAGAAGAATTATTTCTGTAAGGGTCATCTACTCGGTCAGGCTGACATCTGAGTTCAAGTGTCTGGCTTTGAGTGGTTTGGAGTCTTAACCCAAACGGTTAATTCCAACGCTGAAGGGTTGCATCATCTATCTCAATCTTAATCAATCGAAATCAATCGATAACATCGATCGATTTAACATGTTCGTTCTATGTTCGTAGAGCGAACAAAATTTGCTGTTCGTATGAAAAAAGACTCAACCAATCAATTTTATATATATCGAACAAAGTGGGAATGGCTTTACTTTATAGGGATAAAGTCTAGATCGAGAAAGCTGTTAAAAATTTCGATCGAAAATTCTCCGGATTTTATCCATTTCTCCCGAAAGATGGATATAGCTTTCACCAATCGATGGGTGAAAGTGCGAGTGAATCGCAAGAGCCACTCGTTCTACTCACTTAGATGGAGTTAATAACATCATGCAAATGACTGAAAACAGCAATCTCTTTGCCGAACTGACCGCCGAGGAAGCTGCCACCGTTAATGGCGCGAGCTACTACTACTACTACCGTCCTCACCATGTGGGTTACGGTCACGGTTACGGTGGCGGCTACGGCTACGGCTACCACGGTGGAACCACAAACGTGACTCAAAACGTGAACGTGCGCCTCGTGGTTGCTGGAGAAGAGATCGAAGACGTCACCATCAATCAATAAGGGTGCAGTTCGGACAGAGGGCTAGTAACATCCTAACCGCTCTGCCCGATTGCCCCTGGGCTGGAGTCACACCCATAGTCCACAAACCAAACTTTCTATGGGTGCGACTTTCTAGAGAATGAGAAGCGATCGACTAAATCGCTACCCTCTAGTTTTAGCAAATATTGCTCTGGGACTAGTTTATTACCACACAGGCATTATGAACAAGATCCAAGAACCTCAATCGAATCCATCACTGTTTGCGGATTTATCTGAAGCCGAAGCGGCCACGGTGAATGGCGCTCGCTGCCCGGGATACGGACATGGTAGCCGTTACCCCAGCTATGGCTACCAATCGGCCTCTTACTATCGGGCCTCCTATCGAAGTGCCTATGGCTACGGCGACAGGCATCACTACACCTACTACGGTGTGGCAAATCCTTACTACCTCCTGGGGTAAGCAGGAGTTGTTCGGTCGAAACCGATGGGAAATACCAAGTTTTCCATCCCTGGAGTGGGTTTTCTTCTCGCTCCCCTGTTGTAAGCGTTCACATTCTCGGGGTGAAGTATGCCTCCAAAAGCACACTTAAAACCACATTTAACGGTTGACGAGCTCAAATCTCGCTACCGCCACGTCAAAGACACCACTGAAGCCAGAAGATGGCATCTTTTGTATTTGATCGCTCAAGACTGGACGATCAAACAAGCCGCTCAAGTGGTAGATCTCAATTACGATTACGCCAAACAAATCGTCCGGCGTTACAATCACGAGGGACCCGATTCGGCGATCAATCGCTCGAAAACGCGACGCACCTCGTCTCGCTCTCTGCTGACACCGGAACAACAAGCGGAACTGGCCCTGGCCTTGCAACGTCCCGCACCGGATGGAGGTCGCTGGTCGGGACCGAAAGTCGCCGAGTGGATTGCCCAAAAAACGGGACGAAAGCGAGTTTGGCCCCAACGCGGGTGGGACTACCTTCGCCGGTTGGAAAACGGCCGCAAGTCAACATCTGCACGAAAATAACGGGTTGCGATCGCACTTTACGTATTAATCGAGTACGCATCTATTGGGGAGACCGATTGCACGCATTCTCGATGCTGAAAATCGACTCTTCCTATGGTGCAAATGGAAGGAGGAACGATATAAATCTGGGTTGCGATCGCACCGGTTCCCACGACCCGTAATGTCAAACAAGATCCAAGACTTGCGGCTCATTTTAAGGCTGCCAAATTTAATCGTCTTGTATCTAATCTTTCGATAAACGTTTTGAGTCACAAATGAATGCCTCTCAAAGCCACCTCCGGGCACTAGCAGCATACCGTTGAGAACCTTATCGATAATCGATCGAGCTGTGTGGGTTGAGCGTTGGACTTCAACCCAACAACCCTACGTCGAGATGTTGCGTGTCATTCTATCTCTCGATGAATCGTCGTTATTAAACTGGGTGCAGACCCAGGTTAAGACGCGATTTGAAAAGTTCGGCGATCGCAAAATTATAGCAACCGCCATGTTAGGCGCGGACACAGGTGTTGCTTGAAAAAAGTGATCGGAAAGTAAGGGTTTGAGCATCGATCGCACATTAGATGTGAATTAGAGGCTCAAACCCTTACTTAGCCTATTTGATTCCAAATATTGGCGAACTCGGATTGCGCGTGATAGCAAACATCTCGATAGAGATGTATACACTCGTACGTAATACTTGTAACGGCTTTTAGAAACATTAAACTTATAAAAAAAGCCTAAATAATGTAAAAATTTTCAGGAATTTAAACCGAGCTTTTGTCTTCATAAAAACCGCTGTAATTGCAGCTAAAGTCCCATGAAATATTTAGTCATATCCCCGGAAAAATCTAGTCTATCGTTTGGAGTAAGTTCAAATTAAAACAGTGAATTTGAGTCCAATTTTTATAAAATCTTTATTTTTCCAATTGATGAATCCCGCCTCTTCAAATGAGATGTGAGAATGGCTACAGGGAAGATGAGGCATTACCTCTCTATTCGTCATCATTTCCGACGAATCAGGAAAGATGAAAGATTACTCGAATAATTCTAGGTGATTTTTGTCATCGCCAAACATCGATTTTCTGCGTTCGGGATAGTTCTCGATATATTGTTTTTGGGGTCTTTTTGGTTGAAATTCAGGAGCGAGAATTTATATACTTTTTTGAACTATTTGCTTATTTAATTAATGTCGATTATTTTCTCAAGCCAAAATTAAGTTAATTGGCAAAAAACTATTAATTATACTAAAATTTAGCGCAATTTTTACTTAAAAAATCAGTGAAATATATTGATTTATATCGCTAAGTGCTCGTTTCTCAACCATGAACAAACCTAGAAATAGAGGTGTAACATGATGTCGTGTAAAATATGACCTTCAATACTCCGATCGATAACGATTCGATCGAATTAATTATTTCAATTATTTGATAATAAACAATTTTGTCTTTAAAATTTTTATTTTGTTCTGTTGTAAAACATATAAAAAAGTTTTTTAGATTTTTTCCGGATTGAAAAATAAAAAAATGAAACTTATAGTAATGAGGATAAATACCCGATTTATATATTTTTTAAAGCCGGGAACAAATCCTCCTAAAAATTATTCGAGCGCCAACTAATAAGGAGTATCAAGACAAATGAAACTACCTCGATCGATCTCAGCTTTGACTTTAGGTGTTATGGCAACAGGTGCCGCCATGGCAATGTCCGGCTCGGCACTAGCACAAGAGGTTAACGTCTCTACCGATGGAGTCACCTCGGAAACCACCGTTGAAGAGTATTGCCACGAAAACGTCTGCGTTCAGATCGAGCGAACCCAGACCGAAGAATTCGTGCCGTACGAACCCGAAAATACGGAAGAGTTTACGGAAGAATTTACGGAGTATCCCGCCTATCCCGTCGTCGAACCCGTCGTCCAAAACGAACCCGACTCTTTCTTCTGCGGTACGGATGGCTACGGCGTTCCCACCACCTATATTTCCACGCAAGAGGGAACTTTGCCGTTGGTGCGCTGGGTTTCCCACTACTTCGCCGGTTCGGGTTACGACCCCGAAACCCGTTGCGAGCAGGTGACCGAGCGATTCAATCGGTTCTACGAAGCGGGCATTCTCAACTACATTACCACTGGGTTTGTCAATCGCTTGCCCGTGGTGTGCGTCTCTGGCGAGATTGGCGGACCTTGCACTGACGTGCTGTTTACCCTCAAGCCGGGACAAGATGCCACTCAAACCATCCAGCAATTGTTCGACGTGCGCGTCGGACAAGCCGGTCCTCTCCAAGAGAGCGGTTCTCGGGTCTACATCGACTTGAACCAGCACGTTCGGGAATTGGCCAGCCGCTAAGGGTTTCCGATTCGCGTTGCCGAGTAACCGGTGACGCGGGGAGGAGGGATAGGGAGACAAGGGGACAAGGGGACAAGGGAGAATTTAGCTCCCGTTGCCTCTCAAGCCCCCAAAGCTCCCGTTGCCTCCCAAGCCTCTCAAGCTCCCGTTGCCCTCGTTGCCTCCCTAACCAAAATACCCACCAGACATAGAACCATGAGCGCTTTTTCCAAACTTCCGGTTCTGTTACTGGGCATACCAGCGATCGTTATTCAAGCTGAAGTGGCCCAGGCGTATTCCGCCCAAGAAATTCATCAAATCGCCCGAGAAATTTCCGTCACTATCGACGGACAAAATCCCGGTTCGGGATTTATTGTGGCGCGCGAGGGCAATACTTACTGGGTGCTGACGGCAAAACACGTCGTTGCCACCGAAGACGAGTACTACATTATTGCCCCAGACGGCGACGAGCATTTACTCGACTATCGCACCGTCGAGAAGTTACCGGGGGTGGACTTAGCGCTGTTGCGATTTACGAGCGATCGCCCTTACCGAGTCGCCACCTTGGGGAACTACGCGGCAGACGAACTCAATCGCCCCGTTTTCACCTACGGCTGGGTGACCCGCGATCGCCAAACCCGATTGACGGCCGGACAAGTTATCGGTCGGGATTTTGCTCTGGGGGTGACTCGAAACCCGGTCGATCGTGGCTACAAGCTGTTTTACACCAATGTCACGGAAAAAGGCATGAGCGGCGGCCCGGTACTCGACTCAGAGGGTCGAGTTGTCGGCGTTCACGGACAGGCGGACGGACAGGAACTCTACGACGAAGATTTAGGGGGGTTGGTGCGCGTCAAGTTGGGCTTTAGTGCCGGGATTCCCACAGCGAAAATGCTGCAAGTGGTCGATCGGGAGGGCATCGCGCTGAACTGGCAAGTAACCGCAACGACTCCGCGCCCGATCGGATTTGAAGAACAACTGTCGATCGAACCCTTTTTAGCCGTTGCCCCGCCACCGGACAGTCAGAATGCGGTGGATTGGTCGAACTGGGGCAATCACCTCTATCGCACCCGGCAGTTTTCCACGGCTTTGCAGGCATTCGAACGGGCGATTCGCCTGAAACGGAATTTTTATCCTGCCTGGTACCAACGGGGGAACGTATTGTACGCCCTCAACGACCCCTGGGGTGCGATCGGGGCGTTCGATCGCACCGTGCAAATCGAACCGGAATTTTACTGGGCTTGGCGCGATCGCGGGGCGCTGCTTTCCACTTTAGGAGATATTGAAGGGGCGCTAATTTCCTTCGATCGCGCCTTGGAAATCAAGCCCGACGACCACGTCATTTGGTACATGCGAGGGAATCTCCTCACCCAGGAATTGCGCCGCTACCAGGATGCCCTCGATTCTTACGATCGCGCTTTAGAGGTGAATGCCGATTTTGCCCCGGCCTGGATGGGACGCGCTAAAGCCCTCTACGAGTTGGGAGAACCAGAAACGGCCCTAAGCGCCCTAGACGAAGCGGTACGACTCGATGGGGAATTAGTCCCTGCTTGGATATTACGGGGTTTGGTCTTAGCATCCCTAGAGCGCTACCCCGAGGCGATCGAATCCCTCGAAGCCGCTCAACGCTTGCGACCGGGCGATCCGCAAGTGCGCCGCCTGCTCGACGAACTCGGTCGGTTTTTCTAACTAACGTCAGTTTGGGATAAGAGTGTCTGGCTAGGGTAACGTCAGTTTTGCGACCGCGACGTCGACGGGATGCCGACTCTGGGTGAGATTCGGGCGGTTGGCAAGCCTCTTGATGAGCGAAGCGATCGCACTGGCTACATCTGGTTGCAGGGGAGCAAAGTACTTCATCCCCATTCCCCATTCCCCATTCCCCATTCCCCGCCCTCACCGGAAATAGTCTTATCCAAAACTGACGTTAGGGTAGGGTGTGGGGTTTAGGGTGTGGGTAGCTCTCGAGGGCAACGAGCGCTGAGTTTTTTAACGATATCCTAATTCTCCCCCTGCTCCCCTTGCTCCCCCTGCTCCCCTTGCTCCCCCTGCCTCCCCATGCTCGCATCCACCAGAATTATCGTTATTCAACCGGATTTAATCTCATCGAGCAACTCTTCAAAACTCGGGCTAATTCGTCAACGCGAATGGGTTTGCTGATAAAGTCATCCATGCCGGCGGCCAAACAGGCTTGGCGATCGTCTTGCATGGCATTCGCCGTCATTGCTACGATTCGAGGGATGGGAAATTGCCAGGTGGTTACTTGAATTTGACGAGTTGCACTCAACCCATCCATTTCTGGCATTTGAACATCCATCAGAATCAAATCGTAGGGCTGGCGATGCAACGCTTCAAGGACTTCTAATCCGTTATTGGCCACATCTGCTTGATATCCCATGCGTTTGAGCAAGTGCAACCCGACTTTTTGGTTGACCCGATTATCTTCGGCCAGTAGGATGCGTAACGGTAGATGTTCGATGGTAGCGACATCGGTAAAATTGGGGTTGGCTTGAGACGCTACGGAAGAGGTGCGTCCGGTCAAAATGCGATCGAGAACGCTGTAGAGTTGAGATTGTCGAATGGGTTTGGTCAAGCAAGCACTCGCATAAGGCTGAACCTGTTGACATTGGCCAGCCGAGTTGTCTCGAGAAACAAGCACGATCGCGGGCAACTTTTCTAAACGGGGTTGCTTCTTCAAAGCCATCATCAAGGTCAAACCATCCATCTGGGGCATCTGCATATCGATGGCGATCGCATCGAATAATGCTGTCGTCTCAAGTTGTTCTAAAGCTTCGGTGCCCGACGCGACTGACTCGACGACGATTCCCCAAGTTTGGAGTTGTTTTCTTAAGGTTTGGCGCTGCGTGGCGTTATCATCCACAATTAAGAGGCGCTTGTTGGCAAACTGGGGTTGAACTTTCTCAAGATTGGGCGCGGACGAATCTTCCACGGCAGGAGCCACCAGAGTAAAGTGAAATGTCGACCCTCGTTCGACCTGGCTTTCGACCCAAATTTTCCCCCCCATCATCTCGCATAATTGCCGACAAATCACCAATCCCAGTCCCGTTCCCCCATAGCGGCGAGTCATCGATGTATCGACTTGGCTAAAACGTTGGAACAAGCGATCGAAACATTCCGACGGAATCCCAATTCCCGTATCGCGAACGGCAAATTTAATTTCCCAAAGCGGACCCTCCTCGTTCTCTTTTTCATTCACCGGTCGATCCACCGGAGTCGCCTTCACCGAAACCACCACCTCTCCAACTTCCGTAAATTTCACGGCGTTAGAGAGTAAATTGATCAGAATTTGGCGCAATCGAGTGCGATCGCCCAGAATGCAAACTGGAGTTTCGCCATCGATGGCATACGCTAACTCCAGTCCTTTCCCAGCCGCTTTGGGAGCCAGTAGATCGAGGCTTTCCTCCACGCAAGTTCGTAGATGAAACGGACGTTCTTCAAGCGTCAGTTGACCCGATTCAATTTTCGAGAGATCGAGGATATCGTTAATTACGCTTAACAGAGCTTCCCCGCTATTGCGAATCGTCGCAACGTAGTCTTGCTGTTGGGCATCTAATTGAGTGCTTGCCAGCAGTTCTGTCATCCCCAAAGTCGCGTTGAGGGGGGTACGAATCTCGTGACTCATGGTTGCCAAGAATTCGCTTTTGGCTTGGTTGGCCACTTCAGCCGCTTGCTTTGCCGCGCGCAGTGCCGCATTTTGGGCTTCCAACTGCTGTTGCATCCGGTGCACCTTCAGTTGCGTCTCGATGCGGGCGAGGACTTCTTCGAGTTGAAAGGGTTTGGTAATGTAATCAACTGCCCCGACCTGAAACGCTTTGACCTTATCGAGGGTATCGTCGAGGGCGCTCAAAAAAATCACCGGAATATCGGCGGTGGTCGCAGAAGCCTTCAATCGCCGACAGACCTCGTATCCGTCCATATTCGGCATTTTAATGTCGAGCAAAATCAGATCTGGGGGATCGACTCGCGCGGCATTGAGCGCCTGTTTGCCGTTAATCACTCGCCGCACTTCATAGCCGCGATCGGTGAGCATCTCGAACAGAATGCGTAAGTTTTGGGGAATATCGTCGACAACTAACAGATCTCCTTTCGACTGGGCGGGGCGAGTATCATTCATAGCGCGCGGATTGAGTTAAATCGACGATGCGATCGAAACCCAGAGAATCCACCATTTGAGTTAACGCTCTCGCGAGTGCCCCGGAGTCTTCGGGAATTTGCGCGATGAGCTCGAACAAACGTTTTTCCCGAGCGCTCAAGGCCGCAGCTTCTAGCTGGGAAATCCATAAATCGCCCATCTGACTCATTTGAAGTTCGATGGTTTCGCGCGGGGTTTCGGTCTGGGAACCAACAACAGGTGTCGGGATCGGTTTCTGATAGATGTAACGCACGCCGAGATGTTCGGCAATTTTGTTTAAGATAACTGATTCTTGAAAGGGTTTGCTGACAAAATCGTCGCATCCAGCGGCAGCCACCACCGATCGCTGCTTATCTAAAACACTGGCCGTCAGCGCAATAATGACCGTTTGCTCGTCGGTTTCGAGGGCTCGAATTTGGCGGGTGGCTTCGTAACCATCCATCACTGGCATTCGCATATCCATCCAAATCAGTACCGGCTTCCAGCTCTGCCAGATTTCGATGGCTTCTCGTCCGTGTTCGGCTTCTCGCACCTCAAATCCCCGAGACGAGAGCATATTGACCAAAATCAGTCGACTTTCCCACTTATCATCGACAATCAGCACCCGAGGGGGCGCTCCGTCGGGAACGATGGCGATCGCAAGTCCCGCAGAGGGTTCGGTTTGAATTTCCCCGTTTGGGTCCGGCTGCATCGGCAGCTCGAACTGAAAAATCGAGCCTCGACCGATCGCACTGCTAACGGTAATCTTACCGCCCATCAGTTCCACGAATTTTTGGCTGATGGGCAAACCCAACCCCGTTCCTTCCTGGGATTTGCGACCGGTTTCCGTTTGGACGAAGGCCTCGAACAGAGTCTCGAAATCTTCGGGGGCGATACCCGGTCCGGTGTCTTCCACCTCGAAGCGGATGTGAAAGAGTTTGGGGTTGAGGCGAGCGTCTTGTGGAGAAGCTCCCGGTGGGAGAATGCCAGTTGCGATCGCCCGCAATATCACTCGACCGACGCGGGTAAACTTGATTCCATTGCCCAACAGGTTGATGAGTACCTGACGCAACTTGCTCTCATCGGCACGCACGCACTCGGGAACGCGATCGTCGATCTCGAAAATCAACTGTAAGCCTTTCGACTGAGCTTTGAGTTGCAGCATTTCTTCGAGACTTTTGAGGAAACGATGCAGGTGAAAAGTATTTTCGTTGAGAACGACTCGACCCGCCTCAATTTTCGACATTTCCAGCACGTCGTTGAGCAGGGCCAGCAAATGTTCCCCACTGCGACCGATAATGCTCAAATAAGTCTGATGCCCTTGATGTAGGGAGTCATCGCGCGCGAGGAGTTGGGTAAACCCTAAAATCGCATTGAGCGGCGTGCGCAGTTCGTGGCTGACGTTGGCTAGGAATTCACTTTTGGCGCGGTTTGCCGCATCGGCGTGTTCTTTGGCTTCTTGGAGTTGTGCCAACAGTTGCGATTGTTGCACGGCCACTCCTAACTGATTCCCCACCTGAGCGAGCAGACCGATTTCTCGTTTTTCCCATTGGCGGGGGTTCGTATTTTGGTAAGCGGCCAGCAGACCCCAGAGGGTTTCGCCGACAAATACGGGGGTAATAACATAAGCCCGGATTTGAAAGGCTTCCAAAATTTCAATATGGCATTCTGAGTGACCGACGGTGTAGATATCGTTGATGGCAAAGTTTTCCCGATCGCGATAGCGTCCGCCTTGGGTATCTTGCAGGTGAGTATCTCGCCAGACAGTTTTCATCTGGCCTTCGATGACCGGTCTCCAGCCCTCTTTCACCGACTCAAAAACGAACTCTCCACTCCAATCCTCAAAAAAGCGATAGACCGCCACCCGATCGCAGTTGAGAATTTGCCGCACTTCATCGGTCGTTGTCTTGAAAATGGTATCGAGATCGAGGGATCTGCGAATTTTATCGATCGTTTGAGCTAATGCCCGCTCTCGTTCAGCTTCCCGTGCCGAATCCTCCGCCCGCTTTTCCAATTGTGCCGTCAGGGCCGTTTGCAGTTCGGCTTTGTCTTTTTGGGTCTGCGCTAGGAGTTCCGCTTGCTGGATCGCGACCCCAAGCTGAGCGCTAATCTGCACCAAAAAGCGGATTTCGGTGTCTTCCCAATGGCGAGGACCGGTATTTTGATAGGCCGCGAGCAATCCCCATAAGCTTTTGCCTTTGTAAATCGCAACGATCGCATAGGCTCGGGCTTGGAATCGTTCGAGCACTTCGATGTAACAGTGGGAAAATCCACCCGCGTAAATATCGTGGCAAACTCGAAAGACCAAGCCTCGCGTCAATTCACCGCCTTCGGTGGCTTGCAAGTAGGTATCGGTAATTAAGGGGTTGGCTAAATTTTTGAGACTGCATTGGGAGATGTTGTCACGCAGTGGGGGATTTTCCTGCTGCTCTTGGATTAAAGATTTCCAACCCGCACCCACGGATTCGACGACAAACTGACCGCTCCAATCGGGATTGAAGTTGAAGATTGCCACCCGATCGGCCCTCACCAGTTGCCGAACTTCATCGGTTGTGGTGCGAAAAATGGTATCGAGATCGAGGGAGCGCCGAATTTTGTCAATAATGGTTGCCACGGCTTTCTCTCGTTCCACTGCCTGGGCGACGGCTTGGGCGAGATGGTCCGATTGGGTTTGGAGTTGCACGACATATTCCGCTTGTTGCAATGCGACCCCCAGATGAATGGCAATTTGGCGAATGAACTCGATGTCGCTCCCAGACCACTGGCGAGGTTGGGAACATTGGTGAATGCAAAGTAATCCCCACAGCTCTTTCCCTTCTAATAACGGGACAACGAGATTGGCTCGCACCTGAAAGCGATCGAGCAGTTGGATGTGGCAATCTTGCAATCCGTGGGTGTAAATATCCGAGCACGCCCAAACTCGACCGTGCTGGTAATGGGTGGCATGGTTTTGACCGAAACATCGATCTTGAATTTGGGTCGAGAGCGCCGAGCGGTATGGCGACACCACATCCTCGGACACGAATTGTCCGTACTCGTAGCCTGAGTCGGGATCGAAGCGATACATCCCAACCCGATCGGCATCGAGTAGGTGCCGCACTTCCGTGGCGGTGGATTTGAAGATACTCTCTAAATCGAGGGATTCCCGAATTTTGGTGACCACTGCGAGCAGTGCCTTTTGCCGAGCCACTTGTAGTGGCAGCGTTAGAGTCGATTCCGGTGGAATTTCCTTTGAGATTCGATCGAGATTTCCCCGCCAGTCTGCCCCCTCTGGTAGAGGTTGCGGCTGGGGTTCTCGGTCTGGGGGAGAGCGATCGACCATGGCTTAGAGAGAAAGTGGCATTGAGTAAGAGTCGCTAGCTAAGCTCAATATAGCTGAGTTTCGATCGCTCGAACTTCTGTAATTTCTCGGGTATCTTGATGTGGAATATCGCGAGAATGCATCAAAACTGTCCTTCCTCACACGCACCAATACTCACCCAGCTACTTGCACCATCTTCCCAATGTTCTTTTTTCCAAATAGGAGCGTTGTGTTTGAGGGTATCGATGGCGTAGCGGCAGGCTTCAAAGGCTTCGCCCCGATGGGGACAGCCAACGGCGACGAGCACGCTAATCTCCCCAATTTTCAAGCGACCCGTGCGATGGTGAATGGCGATGCGACTCACATCGGGCCATTGCTGGCGAATGCGATCGGCAATTTGTTTGAAGACTTCTACCACCATCGGTTCGTAAGCTTGATACTCTAAAAAAGCAACGGCTCGACCGTCGGTCTTATTGCGAACCATACCGCTCATCAACACGATCGCCCCGTTCCCCGGATCGTCGGCTAAGGCGTAAACCTCTTCGACGGAAAGGGGGGCAAAGGTGATTTTTAAGCTGTCGTTGCTATCGGAGTTAGTCCGCGATGGGTTGAGCAGGCTGGAGTTGGCAAGTCTTGTGGGTTCAGACATTGAGTAATTGTAGGATGTGGGAGTTGGTAAGCCCAAACTCTGGCAAGATCGAAGGGCAATATCAAAGAGTATATTTAGTGGTGAGTGAATTGGGAACGACTCATCAAAGGCGATCGCGCCGATGAGCCGATCTCTTAATTATTCTGTGGGTTCGCGATCTCGAATGGTGGAGCGAGGAATCTCAATTCCCCATTTGTGAAAGGTGAGAATCGCGCTCTGTTTGTCAAGCCCCATATTTAGTATCGTCAAGCCTCCAATCGTCACCCTTGACGGATACACCGGCGACACCCGCGCATCCAAAACTCTTGCCAATGCTCCATTCCCTACACCCCACACCCCACACCTTTCAAGTGTATGTTTTTTAGATTCCGGTGGATTTGAGCAGGGGAAGCAGGGGAAGCAGGGGGAGCTGGGGGAGCGAAACCCTTGAAATCTCGTTGACACTTGACCAAAGATTCTCCAAAGGAGACGCTTCGCGAACGGGGCAATTGTGAAAAGCATTCCCTTGTAAGATACCCCACACCCCACACCCCACACCCCTTGACAGATAGCATACAAGCTTAACCATTCCCCATTCCCCATTCCCCATTCCCCACCCTTTAAAATAGCTGACCCACCACACAGCGAAAACCCGGTAAAATCGGACTGGTCAGTTCGTCACCCTCGTACAGCGTGGCGGCCAGTTCTAAAATTGCGTTTTCGCGACGATAAATGGCAACGGTGCGATCGAAGCGATTGACGATCCAGTATTCGAGAACCCCTTGCACGGAGTATAGTTTTAACTTCGATTCCCGATCGCACCGTTCGTTCTTCTGACCCGGCGATAGCACTTCTACGACCAATTCCGGCGCGCCGACTAAATGTCCCGCATTACTGTCCGGTTCAAACCTCCTGAGTCGTTTTTCATCCACAGGCGCGCATCCGCGTGGTTCTCATCCTCCCAAACCTTTTTTATAGCGAACTTCCAAGTGATTTTTGGTGTGTTCTCGATCTGCGCTCTTCTCAAACATAAACTTATGTAACACTTCGCATAATTCCGATCGAAATTCCTTGAGTGAGAAATATCAGGGTGAGACACTCACTCCATACGGAACGAGTTTTTAGCTCTGAGATCGCGTACGACGCTAAGGGGACAATTGATGGCAACGGCTCTATCTGCAAAAAGTGCCACGAACGGTGTTTGGCAAAGCACGAACGAGCGATGGGAACAACTGGCGATCGAAGCCAAAGCGCAGGCTTCGGACTCGCAACAACGGGAGTTGGCCATCGAACGCTTAGCCGCAGAGATTTTGCGATCGCGTCCCATGTGCCGTCCTTGGCGCGGCCAACCCCTGTGGGGCGTTTATCAAGAAATCGATCGGGCATGGCACGAGCAGTTACAGTCCGAGCTGGGGCAAATTATCGATCGATACGATCGCAATCGGGTGCAGATTCGAGAATGGGCCGTTAGCGCGCGCAACTTAGCCCTGAAGAAAGTCCTCACGGACGCGCGACTTCGAGGCTTGGCTTTGGATGCTCAACAGGCAGACAACCCCGAACGGCGGCGATATGCCCTCAAGGAGTTAGTCACCGCCATTCGTTTGGGCGATCGGTTGTGCCGTCCCCATCGGTATAAATTTTCCCCCGGATTCTACGAACTGTTGTACGAAGAAGCCGTCAACCAAACGTTAGTTTACGTTTGTCAAAATATTCACAAGTACGATCCCAATCGGGGTGCCAAGTTTATGACTTGGGTGAATTTTCGGCTCGATAAACTGGTTTTGGAAGCTCGCCGCGAATTTAGCCCCCCGCAGCATCAGGAAATCCCGTCCCTCGCGGATTTGGAGAATCTGCCCCAACCGGATGCACCGGATGTTTCCTTAACAATGCGAGAGTGGATTGCCACGGATACCGATCGCATTTTCCGACGAGAACACATTCGCAATCGACCCGATGCCAATTTTCAAGCGATCGCCCTAGCGACCCTCGCCGGTCAAAGTTGGGAAGATATTTCCGCCCAATTTCAAATCAAAATTCCCACCCTGAGTAGTTTCTTTCGCCGAAGCTGTCAGAAGTTTGCCCCCAAATTTCACGAGTACTTATCCTCTTGATTTGGGGAATGGGGAATGGGGAATGGGGTGTGGGGTGTGGGGTGTGGGAAGAGCGTCGCCACTGACCCATTGTCAATTGTCAATTATCCATTGCCCCTGTCCCTAAAGCTTTCGCGACCGCATACACACACTCGAACTGGAGAACTCTAATCGTGACATACGCCATCGAACCCGAACAGTTTGCCGTTAACTTATCCCTGACCGCTCACGATCTGGCGAGACGATGTCGCGATCGCTGCGGCAATCCGAGCAAAGGAAAACAGGTTTATCTCAATACCCTCGCAGTCTATGCCGTCGGCTTTTACTTAGAGTGCCAAGGATACGAGATTGCCGAAGGCGACAGCAGCAACCCGGCATTGCAAGCACTGCTCGATACGGCGGATTTGGTGGTGAAAAACTACGGCAAAATCGAGTGCCGTCCCGTCTTACCCAATGCTTCTGCCTGGGAAGTTCCCCCCCAAGTTTGGGGCGATCGCATCGCATATGTTGCCGTCTATCTCGATGCTTCCCTCAGAGAAGCCACAGTTCTCGGTTTCGCCCGCGAAGTCAGCACCTCGACGAGCACCTCGACGCTACCTCTGGATGCTTTAGAACCATTAGACAATTTGCCCCAATACCTTGAGGAGCATCAACAACATCAAACCCAGCCAGCGCAACAATCCCAACAGTCCTCGCAGACAGAACCCACCGTCACTCTCGAGGAGTGGTTCGAGAAGATTTGGGAAGCGGGTTGGCAGCCTCTCAATGCTCTCTTCTCCCCAGAATCACCGGCTTTTGCTATGGGGTTACGCAGTGGAGGCGGGCGAGACGATACCTTGAAAATGGGAAAACTTATCCAAATCGGCGATCGATCCGAGTCCGGGCAAACCGATCGAGATTTGATGCTCATCTTAGCCGTCGAACCCGTCGATGACGAGCGCCTGGGCATTCGCGCTCAACTCTATCCCACTTCCGCAAAGACCTACTTACCCCACAATGCCGTGCTGGCGTTGCTCTCGGGGTCGGGGGAAACCCTGCGGGAAGTGCCCTCTCGCGCCCTGGACAATTTCATTCAACTGCCCCGGTTCAAGTGTCGTTTTGGAGAGCGCTTCAGCCTTCAGATTACCCTAGGAGATGCCTGCGTGCGAGAAGATTTCCAACTTCGATCGACCCTCTCGTAGCTTTGGGGGCAACGAGCGCTTTGGGACTGGGGCAATGGACAATTGACAATTGAAAATGGGCTAGTTGTGACGCTACTTCTTCGTCTTCCCCCTCTCCCTTGTCTCCTTGTCCCCTTGTCCCCTTGTCCCCTTGTCCCCTTGTCCCCTTGTCCCCTTGTCCCCTTGTCCCGGCGTCCCCTTGTCCCGGCGTCCCCGCGTCCTCCCCATCT
>NZ_JBRJXU010000132.1:0-56573 GCF_057467645.1 Zarconia sp. | reverse complement strand
CCCCTTGTCCCCTTGTCCCCTTGTCCCCTTGTCCCCTTGTCCCCTTGTCCCCTTGTCCCCTTGTCCCCTTGTCCCCTTGTCCCCTTGTCCCCTTGTCCCCTTGTCCCCTTGTCCCCTTGTCTCCTTGTCTCCCTTGCCCCCTTGCCCCCTTGTCCCCTTGTCTCCCTTCTCCCCCTTGTCTTTCTCCAAAACTCACTGGGGATGCTTTATTTGGTAAAGTTTATGGTATTTTAAGATACAGCTTAATATAAACTTTTCATTTACCGACAATTGCCAACTTTGGCAGTCTCGTCCGTCGAGAATTACTCACCCGAAATGAATGTAGAAGAATTTGTTCGGCTTTCAATAGGAAGCTGGAAGTCTCAGCGTAGCGGTCATAACCTAGCATTTCAGCATTTTGAAGAAGTGCGATCGACTATTCACATCGTTGCCCTCGAACCTGACGATTCCAGGGTCATCGAACTTTGCAACTCCTATCGTATCGATCCGGCAAGGGCAACTCATCCCTTCGCGATGGATTGGCAAGGCGAGTCGGATTGGGATGACGATGAAACCATCGAGGGCAGTTGCATTCTGGTTCCCGTCCCCGATCTCGATCGACCCAATTGCGGCAAGCTTTTACGTTCCCAAGGCTATGCGGAAACCATGGCAGCGGCGGGAGAATATCACATGGGTGAAGACGGTACGTTCTTCTTGCAAACGCAGTACGATCGCGCGGCGGCTGAAGAGCGAATTTGGTTTGCCAATCCCAATCTTCGATTTCGCGTGTCTTTGATTAAAACGAGTAACGGAGAAGGGGTTCTCACGGCCTCGTTTGCATCAGAAATTCGGACAGGTATTTCCGATAACGACAAGACAAAAAAACAAGCTGTGGAAATGAATGCCGATCGCGTTTCTGCGACAAGTTCTTAATCAAATATTTTTGAAAAATTTCGTCGATCTCGATAATCTGCGAAATCATTAATCTTATTCAAGTAAAAACGTGTAAAAAATGGAGATCGGACAAACCGATATCGTTACTCCATCCCAGGATTTAGTCAAACTATCCCGGTGGATGGCCGGTGCATTTAGCAATCAAAAGCAGGCGCTAGAAAATTCTCAACTCTACGCTCATATTTGGGTATTTTTTAGACCGTTACCCTATGAGTTTTTCTCGGGAATTGGTTTTTATTCCGAACAAGTCTACGACTACGATTTGTGGAGTCCCTATCGCCAGGGAGTTCATCGAATGGTCGATCGTGGAGATAGTATCTATATCGAAAACTACGGTTTATCGGACCCGATGCTCTATGCGGGAGCCGCGCGGGAGCCGAGTATTCTCAAATCGATTACGCCCGATTGTATCGAGCGTCGTTATAACTGTTCGATGATTTTCAAAAAAGACGGCGATCGCTTTTTAGGGGGTGTAGAACCCGGTAAGGGATGCCTAATTTCTCGCAAGGGACGCGAAACTTATTTAGTCAGCGAAGTCGAACTAACTGAAACCACTTGGATGAGCTTAGATCGCGGATATGACACCAGCACCAACGAGCACGTTTGGGGTTCAGAAGCCGGACCTCTCAAATTCGAAAAACGAGAAAGTTTCGCCGGTGAGGTTCCCACCTCAATCCCCAGTTGAGATCCCTCACTCGACGAAAACTCAACCCATGCTGCCTCCCAAGGCAGAAAAGAAAATGCGGTCTTGGGTTCGGAGTCGGCATCTCATTTGCTCGGGCAACTTTTTTATTTTCGAGACGGTAGACAGTTCCACTATCGATCGTTTTACCGATTGCGTGAAAAGTTTGGGCGGTACGGTGATTTCCGTAAACTCCATCAAAAAAGTTTGGATTGGCAATCACCGACAAGTGATGCTTTTCCAAGCCAAAGCCAGCCTCCATACTCCCCATCACAACCTCAAACAGTATTGGGTTAAATATGGGAGTTTTTACACCCGATTTGACGAACGAGGCTAGGTGAATTCGGAATTCGGAAGTCGGAAAGAAGATGAGGAGGACGCGAGGATGGGGGGATGGGGAGATAGAGGAATGGGAAGATCGGGAAGAATTTAGCCTCCACTACTCTTGAAACTCCCGAAGCCCCTAAAGCCCCCTTCGCTCCCGCGACTTGTCGATTCCCTGTAGGATATCTATAACAGTCGCCATTCGAGTTCAGACAACACCAGCCAATTGTGTAATCTGCCCGAAGTCTTCCCCCGGTCGCCCCGGTCGCCCCCTTCTGCCCACCTTCACAAGTGTCCTAATTGCTAGGGCGATGGCTATAATAACGCTTCGGTGCAACGTCGAGCAAAACCATATGGCGAGCGAGCTGAAAAATTCCCCCTTTCCCCTTCCCCCTTATTCTTTGACCCCGCTTTGTCAGGTCTTGGATAATGTAAGGGACACGTGGCGTTAATAGAATTGGTGAAAAATTAACGATGACTGACTCAAACATCGAACCTGTTGTCTATTTCGGTCAATTTGGCGAATATCAGATTACCCAGAACGATCGCCTCGGTGTTATCGTTTACCGGGCAGGACTGGCGATCGCAGCGTTGAGTTTTGCCACTGGCAGTGGGTTGGCGCTGTGGAACGGCAGTAACCCGGCGATTCAGGCTGCAATTACGCCCCTACTTTTCTGTTTCTTGGTGTCGTTGGGGGTTAGCCTGCTCACCATTCATATTTACATGGCATCCCTACACCGGCTGCTGCAAATGTTCTGGCTGGTGGGAACGGTGGCGGCGATCGATCTGGCCCTACAACACACCGAACCACTCGCCCTCACGATCTACGAAAACCCCTCGACGATTTGGAGTATTGGGTTTGCCTTCGCAGCCCTCACCGGGATTTATTTTAAAGAAGCTTTCTGTTTCGATCGCCTAGAAACCAAAATCTTAACCCCAGTGGTTCCTTTACTCCTCCTGGGGCACCTCACCGAAATTATGCCCGTCTCTACAGAACGGGGATTACTGGCTTTGTGGGCGGTATTCTTTCTCGTGTTTGCCGGACGTAAGGTGGTGCAGGAAATTCCCCCAGATATCGGCGATAAAAGTGTCTTCGAGTATTTGAAACAGCAGCGCCAAGGAAACGACGCGACACCGTAATCGCACAATGATGAAAGAACGCGCCTACTGGGTGGCATGGCGTCAGGTGAATGGTGTGGGGGCGGTACTGCTGCGGCGCTTGCACCAGCACTTCGGTACCCTGGAAGCAGCTTGGGAGGCATCCCCGGCGGAGTTAGCGCGAGTTGAGGGATTGGGCGATCGGAAAATTGAGGGCATCGTGGAAGAGCGATCGCATCTTAATCCCGAAGGGCTATACCAACAACACTGCGACAAAAATCCCCAATTCTGGACTCCGGCAGATGCCGAATATCCCCGGCTATTGCTCGAAATTCCCAGTCCGCCCCCCATTTTGTATTACAAAGGCAAGGTGAAACCCGAGGAAAATGCCGGTGAAGTGCCTATGGTGGCGATCGTGGGGACGCGCCGCCCCACAGAATACGGCAGGCGGTGGACTCGCCGTTTGAGTGCGGTTTTGGCAAAACGGGGATTGACGGTGATATCCGGGATGGCGGCCGGAATCGATAGCGTCGCCCATCAGGCTTGTATCAGTGCCCGAGGGCGGACGGTAGCGGTGTTTGGAACGGGGGTAGATGTGGTGTATCCCGCCAGCAATCGATTGCTATACGAGCAAATTCTCGAATTCGGGTTAGTGTTGAGTGAATACCCCGCCGGAACGAAACCCGATCGCGCCCACTTTCCCCAACGCAACCGCATTGTCGCAGGGTTGAGTCGCGCCACCATCGTCACGGAAGCCCCCAAGAAATCTGGGGCGCTGATTACCGCCTATCTCGCCAATGACTTCAATCGCGATGTCTACGCACTGCCGGGTTCCCTAGATAATGAGAACGCCTTGGGATGTTTGGGACTGTTGCATCGAGGTGCCCATGTCATTTTAGGGGAAGAGCATTTGTTGGAAATGTTGGGGGATTTGCCAGCGGTGGATGTGGAGAAGTCCTCCTCGCCGCCACCGGAAATTGCCCCATCCCCCATCGAACTCGAACCAGAACTCGATCGGGTCTTGCAAGCAGTACCCCAGGAATCCACGGCGTTCGATGCGATCGCTCAAACGGCTCAGATGGATACTGGTGCGGTATCCGGGGCATTGGTACAGTTAGAATTATTGGGGTTGGTGACTCAGTTACCGGGAATGCGATATCAACGCATTTGAATTAAAAATGACGCCATGTGCAACTTGTCGATCCAAAACCTGACCGCACGGGGGAATGGGGAATGGGGAATGGGGAATGGGGGATTTTTCGACTCGCTCACCATATGGCGCGCGCAAAAAGATTGCACGCCGCGTAAATTAAAAATTAGGGTGTGGGGTGTGGTGTGTGGGGAAAGGTTTTGAGAAATTTGTAGGGTGGGCGGTTTTCCTGACGGGGATAGCACTGTTACATTCAGGCTCGAACTACCCACCGATCCCCAGAGTCGTTCAATCTTGAGGAAAAGCGATCTAAAAAGCTTGCTGCGTGAGAGTTTTGGCTTTTTCGATCGAAAATTTTTCCCAAGTCCGATCGTAATTCCGAACTGACGTTAAATCTAAAATCTAAAATTTTTGACTTCACCGCCATTTCACTACATCCATCGCAGCAATTTCCCAGAACTCTTGGAAAGTTTGGGTATTTCCCTATTTATCTCCACCTATCAAGCGGGGAAACTGATGGTGGTGCGATCGCAGCAACAACGCCTCATTACCCTGCTGCGAAATTTCGAGCAAATGATGGGATTGGCATTACAACCCCATCGCCTCGCCATCGGTACTCGCCATCAGATTTATTTTTTTCGCAATGCCCCGGAAATCGCTCCCCACGTGGAACCGGGCACGGAGTACGATGCTTGTTTTTTGCCCCGTACGTCTCATATTACCGGGGATATTCGAGTCCGGGAACTGGCTTGGGTGGGGGACGAACTATGGATCGTCAATACTCGTTTTTCTTGCTTGTGTACCCTTTCGCCAGACTACAGTTTCGTGCCCCGTTGGAAGCCGCCGTTTATCAGTCGGATTGAAGCCGAAGATCGGTGTCATTTGAATGGTTTGGCGGTGGTGGACGATCGCCCCAAATACGTCACCGCCTTTTCTCGCACGGATACCCCCCGAGGCTGGTACGAGACAAAGGCAACCCGTGGCTGTATTATGGATGTACCTTCCGGGGAGGTAGTAGCCCAGGGATTCTCGATGCCTCATTCCCCCAGAGTGTATGACGATCGCCTCTGGCTACTGGATTCGGGTAACGGCACGTTGGTGGTGGTAGAACCGGAAACGGGAGATTGCACTGTTGTCGCTCAGTTACCGGGTTTTACCCGAGGGTTGGCGTTTTACGGACGTTATGCTTTTGTGGGAGTTTCCCAAATTCGCGAGAAACGCATCTTTGGCGGCTTACCCATCGAGGAAAAGTGCGATCGATTGCAATGCGGCGTCTGGGCGATCGATATTGATACAGGAAAGCGGGTAAGTTTTCTCGAATTTCGATCGGGCTGTACGGAATTATTTGACGTGCAAGTGTTATCGCAGTTCGATCGACCCAATGTTATCGGGGTTCAGAAAGATACCATCGATCGTATATTTATTTTTGAACCCAATTTTATCGATCGATCGATAAAATAGAAGCTGTTTGAAAGTTGAGTGCTTCCAGTTGAAAATTCTATGATATCGCCACAAAAATATCACCTCGCACAAGTGAATATCGCTTTAATGCGAGCACCCCTAGATAATCCTCTGATGGCTGAATTTGTGGCTTCTCTCAATGAAATTAATGCACTCGCAGATCGCTCTGCAGGTTTTGTATGGCGACTTCACACCGAACAAGGCAATGCGACAGACCTCCAACCTTATGGAGATGAACGAATTTTACTCAATCTTTCAGTTTGGCAGTCGATCGAACAACTCAAAACCTACGTCTATAAGAGTGCTCATGGAGAAATCATGAGGAAACGCCGCAAGTGGTTTGAAAAGTTAGACCGAATGTATTTTGTACTTTGGTGGATAGAAGCTGGTCATATTCCGAGTGTGATGGAGGCTAAACAAAGGTTAGAGTATCTAAACGAATGGGGTGTCAGCGAGCGGGCATTTAACTTCAAACATCCTTTTCCTTGTCCTAGTGCCGATACGGTTCATTAAAAATGCAAAATGCTTACCATTCAGAACTTTAACGGATTGAGAGCTAATCATTTATTTTTTCCGCGCTGCACTAGATCTTTACACTTCTATCAGTTATCTAAAACGTTCGATCGATAGATGCTTGGAAATTGACCGAGCGTTCGAAGGCTCGATCGATGTTGATATCTAAAAATTAAAATGGCGGTTACAATCAAAAAATTATTGCAGTGGAAACAGCAAAAACGTCCCATTGTCGCCCTGACGGCATGGGAATATTCGATCGCCCAAATCCTCGATGGAGCGGGCATCGATTTGCTGCTCGTCGGGGATTCAATGGCGATGGTTGCCCTGGGTTACGAGACGACGTTGCCCCTAACCCTCGATGAAACGATCCATCACGCCAAAGCTGTTTGCCGAGGCGTGAAAGAGGCTTTAGTCGTGGTTGATTTGCCTTTTTTAACCTATCAAGAGAGTCCCCAACAAGCAATGCATTCGGCCGGACGAGTGTTGAAAGAAACCGGCGCGCGAGGGGTGAAAGTCGAAGGGGGATATCCGGAAATGGCCGATACGGTGGCTCGATTGGTGCGGGCGGGAATACCGGTGATGGGGCATGTGGGTTTAACGCCGCAATCGGTGCATCAACTGGGCTACCGGCAGCAAGGGAAAACCGATGCCGATCGAGATCGCATCCTCGCCGAAGCCACTGCTCTCGAAACAGCGGGAGCCTTCGCTATCGTCTTAGAGCACATTTCTGATGATTTTGCAAGTGAAATTACCGAAAAACTGACGATTCCCACCATCGGTATCGGCGCGGGGAATAACTGCGACGGACAAATCCTCGTGACCCACGATTTGCTCGGACTCACCCAAAAACAACCACCCTTCGCCAAAGTGTATGCCAATTTGCGAAGGGTCGTGACCCAAGCTGTGGAAGAATATGCAAAAGAGGTACGCGATCGCACCTCTTCTCCATCCAATTCCTAGATCGAACCCGTCGCCGATGGGTTCTAGAACCGTTCCGTTTCCGGCGGTAAATCTCCCATTCCCGGTTGCAGGAAGCCGTTATCTTCTGCCGTATTTTGATAGATACATTGGACCTGGGGATTGTCTTCCAATCGCCCGGTATATCCGAAGGTATTCATCCGATTTTTACACTCGCGCACTTCCTGGGATGTGACTGCCTTCTGCCGTTCCAAAATGCTCCAGTTGTTGCTGCGCAGGACGCACCCCGGTTCCATACTCGGCTGAGCGACATACACGTTAAAGGGATTGAGGGTCAGGTAAACATGAGAACTGACCACCATCGCACTGGCGCCGTACTGAGTACAGACTTCCGGATTGGGGGCGCTGCGATCGAGAAATTCGCGGGAGGCAAAGTTCTGCGGGCTGAGATTTGCCGTCGAGCTAAACGCGATCCCGATGCCAATACCCAGAATAAAGATCCCGCCCATTAGGGCCAGGGAAATGTAGTTAAATGGTGATGAGGATTGTGGTTTGCGTCTCATACTAACCCGAAAAACTCGAATGAAAACTCGAATACAGCCGTTTGATTATCTATGATATACGCTTCGTTCTCATCCTGGGAATGTCGGGAATCTGGATGTCAGATGTCACAGATGGGACGATCCATTTCATTGAGACTTGCAACTGCGCAGATGAGGGAGGCCAGAGAATTAGGGGCAAGATGCTCCCACGAGGTATAGCGCTACGCGAAGCGGGAACAGGGAACGGGGAACGGGGAACAGTAGACTCTCGCAAGAGTTTCAGAATTTAGAAATGTCCTAACTAATTCGCGTAGTGCTATACGATCGATACGCTTCGGTGCAATCTTTTTGCTCTCGCTATATGGTGAGCGAGTCGAAAAATCACCCTTTTCCCCTTCGCCCTTTCCCTTTGACCCCAAGCAAGGGAGTTTTGGAAAATTAAGTCGCACATGGCGTATTGATTCTGCTTGTTCTCCCCAAGCTCCCCACGCCCCCGAGGCTCCCGTTGCTCCCTTCCCTGTCCTATACTAGATAGAATCTACAGCCACCCCAAGGAGGCTTCCCGTTTATACTCGCCCTCTCGCCCGTCTGATCGAGCAACTGCAACGCCTACCCGGTGTCGGGCCCAAAACAGCCCAGCGCCTTGCTTTACACATTCTCAACCGACCGGAATCGGAAGTTCAAGCCCTGGCTGCGGCCTTAATGGAGGCGAAAAAACAGGTGGGGTTGTGCAAAGTATGCTTTCACCTATCCGCCGAACCCGTCTGCGAAATTTGTCAGAATCCGAACCGCGATCGCAGTACAATTTGTGTGGTGAAAGATTCTCGCGATGTCATTGCTTTGGAGAAGACGCGGGAGTATCGGGGTCAATATCACGTTTTGGGCGGGGTGATTTCTCCGATGGATGGAATCGGACCCGAACAGATTAACGTCCAACCGTTGGTGCGACGAGTCACCGAGGGCAATACTCAAGAGGTGATTCTCGCCATCGACCCCAGTGTAGAAGGAGAAACAACAGCCCTCTATATTGCTGGGCTGCTCAAACCGTTTGTGCGAGTGACCCAAATTGCCTTTGGGCTGCCGATGGGCGGAGATTTGGAGTACGCCGACGAGGTGACGTTGGCACGAGCTTTGGAAGGACGACGAGAAATCTCCTAACGCCTCAGATGGCAAGGAAACTCGTCCCCACGGTTTATGGCTCAGGTGTTACGATTGCCTACAGACAAACAAGGAAAAGTCAGAAATATTAGGGAAGGAAGAAGTCCTGCATGAAAGAAATGGAAAAGTCGATATCCTTTGACGGACGGGATATTCGGCTCAAAGTTGGTATACTCGCCCCACAAGCTGGTGGTTCCGTCTTAGTGGAGTCGGGAGATACCTCTGTTTTAGTGACGGCAACCCGTTCGGGGGGAAGGGAAGGCATCGATTTTTTACCTTTGCTCGTCGATTACGAAGAGCGGTTGTATGCGGCCGGCAAAATCCCCGGAGGATTCTTGCGTCGTGAGGGTCGTCCCCCGGAAAAGGTCACCCTGACGAGCCGGTTAATCGATCGCCCCATGCGTCCTTTGTTTCCCCAGTGGATTCGGGATGACATTCAAATCGTGGCAACGACGCTGTCGATGGACGAACAGGTTCCTCCAGACGTACTTGCGGTAACGGGAGCATCGATCGCTGTCATTCTTGCCAAGATTCCCTTCTACGGACCGATGGCAGCCGTGCGAGTCGGCTTGCTTGGGGACGATTTTATCATCAATCCGACTTACGCTGAAATTCGAGAGGGAGATTTAGATTTGGTGGTGGCCGGTTCCCCCAATGGGGTGATTATGGTCGAAGCCGGAGCCAACCAGTTACCGGAACAGGATATCGTCGAGGCGATCGATTTCGGCTACGAAGCGGCTTGCGATCTGATTACCGCCCAGCGGGAGTTGATGGCTGATTTGGGTTTGGAGTTGGCAACCGAAGAACCGCCCGAAGTCGATACCACCCTCGAAACCTTCGTCCGGGAGAAAGCAACGACTCCCATCAAAAGCATTCTCTCGAACTTCGAGCATACGAAAAGCAGCCGAGATGAAGTTCTCGACGAGGTAAAGGAGTCGATTTCCGCCGCCATTGAAGAGTTGCCCGAAGAAGACCCCATTCGTGCGGCCACCACTGAAGATGCCAAAGCCTTGGGGAAAATTTTCAAATCGGTGACCAAGCAACTGATGCGATCGCAAATCGTGGAAGATGGCGTACGGGTCGATGGGCGCAAACTCGACCAAGTGCGGCCGATTTCGTGCAAAGTCGATCTCCTGCCGAAGCGGGTTCACGGCAGCGCCTTGTTCAATCGCGGTCTGACCCAAGTGTTCTCCCTGACGACCTTGGGAACGCCTGGAGACGCGCAAGACCTCGCCGACGACCTCCATCCCCAGGATGAGAAGCGCTACCTTCACCACTACAATTTCCCCCCCTATTCCGTGGGAGAAACGCGACCGATGCGATCGCCCGGTCGTCGGGAAATCGGCCACGGGGCGCTGGCGGAACGGGCGATACTCCCCGTCTTGCCGCCGAAAGAAGAGTTTCCCTACGTCATTCGCGTGGTCTCGGAAGTTCTTTCCTCCAACGGTTCTACTTCGATGGGGTCGGTGTGCGGTTCCACCCTTTCTCTGATGACCGCTGGCGTTCCTATCACTAAACCCGTTAGCGGGGCGGCTATGGGTCTGATTAAGGAAGGAGACGAAGTTCGCGTCCTCACCGATATCCAAGGGATTGAAGATTTCCTTGGGGATATGGATTTCAAGGTTGCCGGAACGGAAAAGGGGATTACGGCCTTGCAGATGGATATGAAGATTACCGGTTTATCCATGGAAACGGTGACTCAGGCCATCCATCAGGCAAAACCCGCCCGGATGCACATTTTAGACAAAATGTTAGAGGCGATCGATCAACCCCGCGAAGACTTGTCGCCGTTTGCCCCTCGATTGATGACGATGAAAATCGATCCCGAGCAAATTGGTATGGTAATCGGACCGGGTGGTAAAACCATCAAGGGAATTACCGAAGAAACCGGCTGCAAAATCGATATCGAGGATGATGGCACGATTACCATCTCTGCCATTGATGGCGATAAAGCGAAAAAAGCCCGTCGCATCCTCCAAGGCATGACTCGCAAGATCCAAGCGGGTGATGTCTTCGTGGGGCGCGTCACCCGGATTATTCCCATTGGTGCGTTCGTGGAGTTTCTCCCTGGAAAAGAAGGCATGGTTCACATTTCCCAGATTGCCGACTATCGCGTGGGTAAGGTGGAAGACGAACTGGCCGTGGGCGACGAAACCATCGTCAAAGTGCGGGAAATCGATAACAAAAACCGCATCAACCTCACTCGCTTGAACATCCATCCCGATGAAGCGGCTGCTGCTCGAAAGGCTGCGGAAGCTTAAGGAATACGGATAATGCGGTGTGCAACTGTTTGCGAGATTTTGAATTTAGGTCGTTGGAGCGACTCGAAATTTGGAGAGTCTCGCCAGTCGAAATGGAAAACGAAGAGTTTTAGACTTTTTAGACTTTAAGTTGCACATCACGTTCGTGGTTCATGGCAGATTGGGGAGTTGAAAATCGGGAAGAGAATGCACCCATAGTTTTCTCTTCCCGTACTTCCTTTTGTTGGCAATGACGAGCGATTGCAATGGGAGAAAATTCTCGCAGTTTGGGAGATGTCACAACCGCTCGGCGATCGAGATAGCCTCCGCTATGTTAGATCGAGTTCGGTTGAATACTGACAACGACCGTTGTGGTGCGAATTGGGGGCATCGAGAGCAACGTGCACATCGGGAGACACTTGAAGAAGAGATGGATCGGGTTCGCTTAATTGTCACGAATTATCCGAACTGGATGTTAGTCACGAACGGTGTTGCGATCGGGCGTTGCTGGGGAAGTGGGAGTCGAGAGCGACTGGTGTGAGATAGACGACCCTAACCGTAGCGGCGACTGGTAGAAAACCGAGATCTAGCCGTTCGTGCTGGTTTATTTAAGGTCAGTTCGGGTTAAGGATGCTTAAAAGTCCAGCGAGGCGATGTAGATTCGAGTTGTGGGTAGAAAAACCTCAAACCCCATCAGACTCCATCGACCCTCACGATGAGTTGTCATCCCCTACTCCGTCCCCTACACCCTACACCCGGTCACCCCACCTTCATCGGAAACTGTCCGATCCCGAACTGACGTTTATGTACACGATCGAAGAAACAAGTATTCCCCTTTCGCCCTTAAGCTGGTATATCCGCAATGCTGCTGACATTTTCTAATGCCATACCCGAACAAGTACGCTTAAGCAATCCAGCCAAGACTTTCCCGGGTCCGACTTCAACGGTTGCTTCTACGCCTTCTTCAGTCAACCGCAAGCAAATTTCCCGCCATCGCACCGAACCGGTCATTTGGCGCAGAAGGCGATCTTTGAGGAAGTTACCGTCAGTGGCTGGGGTGGGATCGACATTAGAAAGCACCGGAATTTTGGCATCGGCAAAAGCGATCGGGTTTAACACCTGTTGAAATTCCAAAGCAGCCGGAGCCATCAGGGGGGAATGAAATGCGCCGGAAACATCGAGTTTCACCGCTCGTTTGGCTTTCACTTGCCCGAGTACGGCGTCCAGAGCGGTGGGAGTCCCAGAAATGACGACTTGTTGGGCGCTGTTATCGTTGGCGAGGACAATTCCTTCCGTTTGTTGGATGAGGTCATCGAGTTGGGCGCGATCGAACTTCATCAAGGCGGCCATCTCCCCCCCAGCAGCGGTATCCATCAGTTCCGCGCGTCGTTTCACCAGTCGCAATCCGGTCTCGAAATCGATAACTCCAGCGGTATAGAGGGCGACGTATTCCCCCAAACTATGACCGGCGACAATATCGGGTTGGCGTCCTTTTTCTTTGAGCAAATCGACGAGAATCGTTTCGATCGCGTACAAACTCGGCTGCGTGTAGAGGGTACGGGAGAGTTTCTCCCCTCCTTCCTGGCACAGTTGCGAAACCGACCAACCCAGAATTTCTTGGGCCCGATCGAATTGAGTGCGGGCCGTGGGCATATCGAGTAAATCAACTCCCATACCTTTGGCTTGAGAACCTTGTCCGGGAAAGACCCACGCTGTTTTTGTCATTGGTTTACGAATGGCTAATGGCTAATGTCTAATGGTGGAGAGGGAATGGGGACAAGGGGGACAAGGGAGAGGGGGAAGACGAAGAAGTCGCGTCACAATTAGCCCATTGTCAATTGTCAATTGTCCATTGTCCATTGTCCATTGTCCATTCACGCTCGCCTATCGACCCCACTTAAAAATCGCCGCACCCCAAGTCAATCCCGCGCCAAAACCGGAGGTGGCGATCGTATCCCCCGGTTGAATTTTTCCACTGCGAACGGCTTCATCTAAGACCAGGGGAATCGATGCGGCGGAGGTATTGCCGTATTTGGCTAAATTACTCGGGACTTTGTCTTCGGGAATATTCAAGCGCTTGGCGACAGCATCGAGGATGCGCTGGTTGGCTTGGTGGAGGAGCAGCCAATCGATATCGGCGCTAGTGAGGTGAGCGCGAAATAGGGCTTTTTCGATCACTTCGGGCACTTTTTTGACGGCAAATTTGTACACCTCTTGACCGTTCATGGCGACGGGCTGATAGTTTCCCTTGATAACTGATATTTCTTGTGTAATGGGATGAGGCTGTCCTTGGAAAGCAACGTTGAGGCAGCCATTTTGAATCCCATCGCTGCGCATTTCAAACCCGAGGAGGTTATCGCGATCGCTCGCCTGTAGCACCACGGCCCCCGCGCCATCCCCAAACAGGACGCAAGTGCGGCGATCGCTCCAGTCCACCCACCGGGACATAATATCTGCCCCGATTAAGACCACATTGCGATAGACCCCCGTGCGGATGAATTGAGCGGCCGTCACCAATCCAAAGACGAATCCCGAACAGGCAGCCGTCAGATCGAATGCCACGGCTTGAGTGGCACCGAGTTGAGCTTGGATTTGGCTGGCCGAACCAAACAGATCGTCGGCGGTGGAGGTTGCCAGAACGATCAGATCGATTTGGTTAGGCGTTAACCCAGCCATGGCAATTGCCGATGCCGCCGCTTTTGCCCCCAGCTGCGATAGCGACTCCCCCGCACCAACGAGGCGACGCTCGCGAATCCCCGTGCGCGAGGCAATCCACTCATCGGAGGTCTCCACGATTTCGCTGAGTTGATGGTTGGTTAGGGAAGTTGCTGGAGAGGCCGCACCACTTCCGGTGATTGCAATGCCAGTTGTTGTCATTTGCGTGTTGTCATTTACCATTTGTTCTCGGTTTGGTTTTCCCGATGAAGTGGTGCGTTTTTGCCCAACGAGGCGCGGGATGTTCTACTGACCGCTAACCGGCTGCTCCATTCCGTAACGCTTGACCTCTTGGAGGTGTTGGAGAACCCGATTGTCAATGGCTTTCTTCGCCAAACGAACGGCATTCACAATAGTCGGAGACTGGGAACTGCCGTGACCGATAATACAAACTCCCGCCACACCGAGCAATAAACCGCCGCCGTGTTCGACATAATCGATCTGCTGGCGAATGCGCTTGATATTCGGGGCGAGCAGATCGCGATCGATTTTCGGATCGAGATCGGTTGTCAGTTCGCGCTGGCACACTTGCAGCATCACTTCACCGACGGCTTCGGCAAATTTCAGTAGGACGTTGCCCACAAACCCATCGCACACCACCACATCGAAGTTTCCCGAGAGAACATCTCGTCCTTCGGCGTTACCCACAAAAGGAATGCGCGGGTTATCCTGCAACATCTGATGGGAACGCAGGGCGAGATCGTTACCTTTGGAGGGTTCTTCGCCAATATTGAGCAGTCCCACCTTCGGCTCGGCGATACCCAAAACATCTTGAGAGTAGATGGTTCCCATTAAGGCAAACTGTTCCAAAAATTTCGGACGACAGTCGACATTCGCACCCACATCGAGAATGAGTGCTTGCTTGCCTGGAATGAGAGTGGGGAATACTGCCCCAATTGCCGGACGATCGATTCCCGGCAGACGACCCAAACGCAGCAGTGCCGAAGCCATCGTCGCACCGGAATGTCCGGCGGACACCACCGCATCGGCTTGCCCTTTCTTGACCAAGCTCATCGCCACGTTAATTGACGCTTTCGGCTTGCGTTTGACTCCGCTTAAGGCTTCCTCGTGCATATCGATCGCGCCTTCGGAAGGAACGATTTCGATCTCCGTGGAGGTTTGACATTTCTCGATCGAGGCTTCAATTGCATCGCGATCGCCCACGAGTAGAATCTCAACGTCAAGTTCTTCTTTTGCTTTTAATGCCCCCGCAACAATTTCATCGGGGGCATAGTCGCCACCCATCGCGTCTATTGCAATCCTTGCCCTTGTCGCTCCCATCGATCGAACTCTGTTGTATAAGCCTTCAAAATTTTACCAGAACGCCACTACGGCAAGGAGAAACCTGTCAGATTTGTTTGAATTTTCCCTGGGGTTAGCGGGGTTCGACTGACCGTGCCGCAAGTGCTACAACGACCTGTGGTACGCTGTCTGACGATGTTCGATCGCGAAAAATCCATGTTGCATCTATTTAGTTCGGGGGTTTTGTCTTTGTGGTTGCATGCAGTGGGAATCGAGATGCACTCCCTCGATACGGTCGCGTTTCAGGCTGGAGGCGCGGGATGGCTACTACCGCCAGCCACAGACGGGGCGACAGAAGCGACCCTGCAGCAATATTTACAACAACTTTCCGATCGCGGTTTAGATGCAACCTCGCAAGGGATTTGGATGCAGTCTCGCTTTCAGCCGATCGTCGATCGTCAGGGAACCGTTCCCCGCTCGGCGGCGTCGATTACGAAAGTTGCCACCACCCTAGCAGCTTTGAAAACCCAATCGCCTTCCCATCAGTTTGAAACGACGATTTCGGCGCGGGGAACCATCCGTAACGGTCGCCTGGATGGAGATTTGGTGATTCGAGGTGGAGGAGATCCCTTTTTCGTGTGGCCCGAGGCGATCGCTTTGGGGAACGCCCTCCAACAGATGGGAATTCGGACCATTTCCGGTCGGGCGATCGTCGAGAATGATTTTGCCATGAACTTCGAGTCCGATCCGCAACTGGTGGCAGACCTGCTCGCAGAAGCGTTCGATTCGCAAATCTGGTCGGAGACGGTGAAAGCCGAACATGAGAAGATGCCGTTGGGAACCCCAACACCCCAGATAATCATTGAAGGGCAAAACGTTAAGACTTCAGGGGAACTCATCCCCCTGATTCGACATCGGTCGCTACCCCTGCTGCATTTGCTCAAAGAAATGAATGTTGAAAGCCAAAACTTTATGGCCGAAACCATTGCATCGGCAGTTGGGGGGGCGTCGGTGGTACGTGCCAAAGCCGCTGCTGCTGCCGGGGTTCCCCTAGAGGAAATTCAGCTCGTCAACGGATCGGGGCTGAGTCCGGAAAATCGTATTTCCCCCCGCGCCGCCTGTGCGATGTTTGCTGCCATCGATCGACATTTAGCGACCTACGACCTGAATATCGGCGATGTGTTTCCCGTGGCGGGGTTAGATGTGGGAACCCTCGAAGATCGGACGATGCCTCGGGCCTCGGTGGTGAAAACGGGAACCCTGTGGAACGTGAGCGCTCTGGCGGGGGTTCTCCCCACCCGAGACCGGGGATTGGTGTGGTTTGCCATTCTCAACCAGGGCGGCGGCTATATCGAGGGATTTCGCGAGGGTCAAGATGCACTCCTCGAGACCCTACAGCTCGAATGGGGCGGTCAGGTTCCGCTCCCAGCTGCGATCGCCCCTCGAGGAACGTCTAAGGATCGAGCCAAGTATCTCGGGGCTGACGAGCGCAATCAACGACTGTTTGGAGGATAAGAGGGTCGCTCTCGGAGGCTTTTGGTAGCTCTTGGGGGCAGAGGAAGAGTCAACAGTGGGAGCATCTTGCGCCCGTTTCTCCCAATTCCACCGTTTCTCCCTCCCCTTGTCCCCTTATTACCTTGTCCCACTTATCACCCAACTTCCCGTCACAGAAAAAAATACGCCCAAATCAGGGGTAAGAGTCCCCCAGTGGTACAGTGTAAGAGCAAACGGGAAACGCGAGTACCAGCCTTCTTCCCCGTCCCCTATTTCCGTTGATGCGCGATCTATGACCACACTCCCCCAATCTACCCTTCGTCGCCTGCAACAACTGCCGCAAGTCCCGTGCGTGTGGGAAGGCGATCGCCGTCCGGTTGCCGCTCGTGACGAACTGGGGGTTCCAGCAACCGGAACTCACGGCGAGTGCATCTTATGGGTGGACGGCTCTCAAGGAATCGTCCGAGCCGTTGATATGGTTTCCGAAGAAACCGGCTTCGAAGCGATCGTGCGGGTGCTGTTGCGAGCGATGGAGCATCCCCACAATCGAGCGCAACCAGCCCGACCTCAAAAAATTGTGGTCAGCGATCGCGAAGTGTTGTTTTTCCTGCGGGGAGTTCTCCAAGACTTAGATATCACCCTCGAATACGTCCCGGACTTGCCGCTGATCGATGAAATTTTTCGCGGGTTTCAAGAGGTGGTTAACGTCCGTCCGCCTCAGTTGCCGCCCCAGTATTCTGAGCTCCTCGAACGGAGTGCGGGCGAGATTTGGCAGGACGCACCCTGGCATTTTTTGAGCGACCACCAAATTATTGGCATCGAACTCAACCGGTGGGATATTGAAACCCTCTATGCTTCCGTGTTGGGCATGTTGGGATTGGACTACGGTATCCTATTCTATCGCTCTCTGGATTCGTTAAAAAAATTCCGCGCGTCAGTGATGGAACGAGACTCGATGGAGCAGCTGGAAGCGGCTTTTTTGAGTCAGGATTGCTTGTTTTTAACCTATGAAAGCCTTGAAGAAGAATTTGACGAAGAACCCCACAGCGATTTAACGGATTTACCTTGGTCGGAAATCGAGCCGACTTTCGGGAATTTACACCCCCTTGAAGGATTGCGCTCTTTTCTTTACGATGACGAAGCGATGGCTATTTGGGTAGCGCTCCAAGCATTGCATCGTTTCTTTAGATCGCACCATCGGAAACTGCGCGGCGATACCTTCGAATCTTGTCGGGGCAGCTATAAAATCGATCTGCCCGCGCCCAGTGGGTCTCAACAATCCTCGATGCGGGTCAATGTCTCCACGCTTCCCAAACTGGCAAACGAGCTATTTGACATCGTACGAGATGGAGAAGAATCCGAAGATCGGTTCGAGGAAGTTCCATTCCCCGTTCTGAATGAAGATTTGGTACCCCCCAAGGCACTGCTGGTGTTGGAGGTGATGCCGTGGTCGGAAATCGAGTCCTTAAGTCACAGCATCGGCTGCTACGGAGACGCGGATTTCGATCGCGCTGGACCGGGGTTACCGGTACTGACGATTCAGACAACCCGCCCGAAGGCCAAGCGCTTTATTGAGGAGATCGAAGCGGCTGGGGGACTGCGGGGACTGTGCTTCAATCCTGGGGAAAATCCTTTTGAAGATGAGTTCTACGATTTGGGGATTCTGCAAACTGGCGACGAAGGGTTGCATTTATTTGGAGAGTTCGATCGCGAAGATACAGTGTATTTACGATCGCGCCAGCGATGGGAAGTGGCCGTCGAAGCCACTCAAGGTTATTGCGGCGTGATGGTGGCTATGGGCGCAACGGGGGCGGCGCGGGGCAATCCCCAGCCCAAAGATATTATGGCATTATTCACATTGCGATCGATTACCCCGGAAGAATTGGGGTTGGGACCGTTGCAGTTGATGCCGATGTTGTCTTATTAGACATCTGGAGGAAAAGAGGGAACGGGGAACAGGGAACGGGGGTGAAAATTGATGGCAATTTGAATTTTCTCCAGATGTCTATTAAACGCCCGTTGAGGATTGGATTGTTTCTGGCGAAGGTGGGGGCTCGGGAACGAGAGTAGAGCTACCCAAGCCATACTTATGATATTTTGTCAAGATAGTCGCTCTCGAGCGAGGGGATCGAAGTTGTAGGAGTCAGCAACCCTGTAGCCGATCGGCATGGCAACGCCCTTCACTCCTACAGCAACCTCAGTTTGGCTAGGTTAACGGTTCGCCAAAATTCACCACCGGCGGTTTCTTCTGTTCCGGGGTTTTGGGCGGCGTGACGGGTTCGGGTTCGACGTACTCGGGTTCGGGTTCGACGTACTCGGGTTCGGTGTAAGCCGGTTCGGTGTAAGCCGGTTCGACGTACTCGGGTTCGGTGTAAGCCGGTTCGACGTACTCGGGTTCGGTGTAAGCCGGTTCGGTGTAAGCCGGCTCCACGTATTCCTGTGCCGGCGGTGTCGCATTCAAAAGACCGACCCAATCCTGAATCTGAGTTTGGGCGCGATCGTAAAGAGTGCTATCTGGGGGAATTTGCTCGGCGGCGGAAATAGCCGCTGAGAGGTCAGACCAAGACAAATCCTGAGCAATTCCCCACAATTGCTGGCTCCACTGCTGGATATTACGATCGGCCTGGGCGCGCCAGGTACTGCCAAAGGAAATCTGACTGGCGGTGCGAATGGCCGAAGACAGACCTTCGGTGGTTCCAGCATTGGCGAGGACGTTGGCATCTTCGAGGTTTTTGCGATCGCTCGCGTCGGTTTGCCAACTGTAAATCGAATCTTGAGCCTCACCGTAGAGGGGACTCGCCGGAGAAACGCGGGCGGCGACTTCGATGGCGCGACGGGTATCTCCGGAGTTCGCTAACGCTGCGGCCCGATCTAAAATCGGTCGATCTTGCTGGAAGGCGATTTCCGCTTGCCAGCTTTGGATATCCTCCTGAGCTTCCCCGTACAGCGCTCGCGAGACGCCAATCTGACCGGCGAGATCGATGGCTTCCCGTAACGATTTCGTGTCGCCGCGACGGGCGAGTTGGCGCGCCCGAGTGAGAGTGGGTCGATCTTGAATGGTTTCGATTTCTCCGCGCCAGTTTTGTACTTCTTCCTGGGCGACATCCCACAGGGGGTTCTCCGTGGGAATGCGCTGGGCTTGGGCGATGGCTGAGGTCAAATCGGTGACACTGCCGGTGCGGGCAAAATCTCGGGCCCGTTCGAGGACGGCTACCTGTTCGATCGATTGCTGCCAGCGTGCAATTGATTGCTGGGCCCGATTGTAGAGGGGGCTGTCGGGTCCGATGCGCTGGGCTTGTTTGATCGCGTTTTCCAAACTTCCCACCGTCGGCCGCCAGGATTGAGATTCGGCGCGGGCGAGGGTCACAAAGGCTCGCGCTTCGTCCTTGAGGTTGGTACTTTCAGGAACGCGACGGGCGATGGCAATTGCTTGAGATAAATTTCTGGCATCGAGGGCGCCTTCGGCTAAGTTCATCATCTCGCGCCCGTATTCTTCGATGGTTTTGCGGGCGGTTTGATAGACGTAACTCTCGACTCCCACCGCTTCTAAGGTTTCGATCGCCTCAGTCAGGTTCTCCACGCTACCCCCTGAGGCTAAATCCTTCGCTTTGGAGAGTTTTCCCGCATCGACCCGCGCCGCTTGAATGGTTTCAGTGGCTTCTTGGTATTTGGTGGTTTCCCAATAGGTATTCCTGACAGAGAGGAGTTTAGTGGCATGACGAAAAGCGGTCGCCCAGTTTTGCTGGCGCAGTTCGTCTTCGACATCCTTGTAAATATTCTCTGCCCCCGTCCAAATTTCCTGCCAACGTTCGATCCGCTCTTTAATCGTTTGGGCATTGGCGCGGGAACCTTCGCTGGTGGGAACTCGACGCGCAACGGCGATCGCTTCGGCGAGTTTTCCCGTCTGGAAGTTCTCTTCGGCGAGATTGAGAATTTCTTGAGTCCACTCTTCCAGGCTTTGGTTGAGGGTTCCTCGCAGGGCATGGTCGGCCGGCAGCGCATCTACTAGGGCGATCGCTTCGAGGAGATCGTCCACGGTTTTCTTCTGGGCGGCTACTTGGGCGCAGTAGAGGCGCATGGAAGCCGAAGCCAGGGGCCAGAACATCGACGGACAATTGGGGAGGGAGGGAAGCTTCAACAGCAGCGCGACGGCACTAAAACCCGCACCGCCAAACCCCAAACACACCAGCAACACCCAAACCTGCCAGCTGGGCCAGCCAATGGAGAGTCTAAACCGTGGAGTGGGCTCTGGGGAATCGGTTTTGAGGGTTGAGGCCCGAGGGGAAGAAATAGGCACGGGAGGCGGAAGCGTACTGACGGAACCTGAAGACTTGTGAAGGGACTCTGGAGTGGGTGAGTCCTTGGGGGCAGCCAAAGCGCGATCGACGGAGGCGCGATACCCGGATTTCGATGTCGAATCCGATGGCGATGCGGAGGATTTGCCGTTCTCCTGAGTTTCGGTGGGTGAATCTTCCGCCCACCAGTCGGGAATTTCTCGTTTGCTCGTCATTACCCACACCTCACGACTCGTATTCGCCCTAGTTGGGGCTGGGAACCTATAATCGTAGACATCGTACCCTTCTTATTGCTAAAAAGCCAGACTCCCACCGGAGGATTTTCGATCGAAACCCGACTACACCGCCACGATCGCCGATTCCAGAATTTGGTTCGTTACCGGCAGACAAAAATCCATTTGTCGTTCACACTCTAGGAAGTGACTACAACGCCTGTCTTGGTATTGTCTATGCTAGAACCCCTCAAATCCAGTTATTCCTCAGTCTGGATCGATCGGATTGCCGAAGTACCTCAGTCGGCTTGGGATGCCCTGGCGCAACCGTTGAAAACCCCCTTTTTCGAGTGGGATTGGCTGCACAACATGGAAGCCTCTGGCAGTACCACCGCCAAAACCGGTTGGCTGCCGAATCATTTGACGGTGTGGCGCGATCGCACTCTAGTGGCGGCTGCTCCTCTGTACGTGAAAGGTCACAGCTACGGCGAGTTCGTCTTCGACCACCAGTTTGCGGATTTATCGGAACGGTTGGGGATTGACTACTATCCCAAGTTGCTGGGGATGAGTCCGTTTACCCCGGCAGAAGGGTATCGATTTTTAATCGCGCCGGGGGAAGATGAGGTGGCACTCACGGCGATGATGGTCAACCAAATCGATCGATTTTGCGATCGCCACGGCATTTCCGGGTGTCATTTTCTCTACGTCGATCCCGAATGGCAGCCGATCCTCGAAGCCAATGGGTTTAGTAAGTGGTTGCACCACAGTTATATCTGGCAAAATCAGGGGTTTGAGACCTTTGATGATTATTTAAAAGTATTTAATGCCAACCAGCGCCGGAATATCAAACGGGAACGAAAGGCGGTGACAAAGGTGGGTTTAAAACTACAAACTTTAACCGGCGATGACATTCCCCATTCCCTGTTTTCTTTGATGTATCGTTTTTACGAAAGTACCTGCGATAAATTTGGCTGGTGGGGGAGTAAATATCTCACGCCGAAGTTTTTCGATCGCCTCCACCATAACTATCGCCATCGCACGGTGTTTGTAGCTGCCTACGACGAACATGACGAGCGCACGCCGATGGGGATGTCCTTTTGCCTGACGAAGGGCGATCGCCTCTACGGTCGCTATTGGGGCAGTTCTCGGGATATCGATTGTTTGCATTTCGACGTGTGCTACTATTCCCCGATCGAATGGGCGATCGCTAACGACATTCAAACCTTCGATCCGGGGGCGGGAGGACGGCACAAAAAACGGCGTGGCTTTCCGGCAACCCCCAACCACAGCTATCATCGTTTCTACCATCCCAAACTCCAGCAAATATTGCTCCCCTACTTGCGAGAAGTCAATTCCATGGAACAGCAGCAAATTGAGGGAATAAATCAGGATTTACCTTTTTCCCAGGGATGATTTTATTTTTAACGTCAGTTCGGGATAACAGTTTCCGGTGAGGATGGGGTGTGGGGTGTGGGGTGTGGGGTGTAGTGGGAATGGAATCTCATAGAACTGCCTCCGTTGACACATTTTCTCCAATGTGGAGATAGCCCTTTCCACACATGACCTGAATTTACCTCACCGCACCACTTCTCGACAATCCTTAACCCGAACTGACGTATTTTTAGGAAAGTCCCCCTTCCAGGCTTGAACGTTGGTGTTTCTCGCTCGATTTTTCTCGAAGTTCAATCGCTCGAATCTTTACCCAATTTAGATTTCAGGGTTTTGTTATCGATGCTGGCGTTATCGGATGATTCTACAACTGCGCGAATTTTGCCTGTTTTTGAGTCGATCGTCCGTCGAGGTGCGCGGAGGTCTTTTGAGGTAGATACCGGTCGCTTTCAAAATGAATGTAGCTCTGACGGGGTGAGGGATTTGGCGGTTCAAGCTTCTCAAGTCAGACAATTACGCGCACCTCAGGCAATCGCCGAAACCCCTATTTTCTCGTTTAGGTGCGTGTATACTAGATGGGGCAAGGGTTTGAGGGGTATTTTTGTAAGTTTTGCACGGTTGATTTATACTACCGGCAGGGGGTGCGTGAAATTGACGCTCGCAACCCTTACTCTGTCTGGGCTGCCAGACGAACACCCTACTGATTAGGTTAAATCAGATTAGTTGGAAACTTTGCATTGTGGATAGCGCCGCGATGGCGCTTTTTCCCTACTGATTGGGTTAAATCAGATTAGTTGGAAACATTGCTACAGGGATACCGCCCTTTCTCTGGGCGAACCCCTACTGATTGGGTTAAATCAGATTAGTTGGAAACCAAATTGCGGCACCTCAATTTCATCTTCCGGGGAACGACAACCCTACTGATTGGGTTAAATCAGATTAGTTGGAAACGCCATAGACCGAAGCAGGATCTTAAGCTCGTTAGTGCCCGTACTGATTGGGTTAAATCAGATTAGTTGGAAACGACTCGAAGTATTTAGTGTCGGGAGCTTTGCCGAGATTTCCCCTACTGATTGGGTTAAATCAGATTAGTTGAAACCTAAAAAATTCCAAAAAGAAAGAGCCAAGTCCTGAAAACTTCGCTCTTTTTTTTTCGAGATTCAACGATCGAACAGAAATCTATGGATTTGCTGAAACCGATAAAGTATAGTTTTCATCAGCCCCAATCCGATCGCCGACGAAGATCGAGTAGGTTCCCGCTTCCCAATATCCCGACTGTTGGGGGTCTCGGGGCGCGCAAAATTCTCCCCCCGGCCCTCTGACGAGCAACGTCAGGTTTTCCGTACCATTCACCCAGACTCTCAGGTAGTCGAAATCGTCCGTGAGGATGAGTTCGTGGTTGGGGATGTCAGAAATGTAGCCGCAATTGCCGCTTTCGGACGTGCCGCCCGCAATGCCGGTAACTGAGGTGGGTTCGGCAAATCCCGGCGACAGTTCCAGGGTTTGGCTAACAGCCATTCTCGGGGTGGCAAACGTCATGGCAATCGCCGCAGACATCGCGGCAGTCGCAACTGCCAGATAGCGCGTGAGTCTTTTCATGATTTACTCCTCGGGTTCACAAATGTACGAAGTCCCCAATAATCGATCGGGAAACTCCAGATAACGTGTTGGCAGTGCGGTCCCGATTCAGAAGGGGTTGAAGCCAAATGATTCGGAAACTCCCGAATCTTGGGGTGGCGATACTCTCTCGTCCGGGTATTTCCATCCTCGTTCCGGCACGTTGAGGCGAAATACGCTTCGGCGCGATCGAGTTTTCTTCACTTTCTCTAGTTCAATTGTCGCGCTCCCAGAAAAAATTGGAGGTGGGGATGTGACACTTCAGGGCCGCAGGGGGTAGAGGAGCGGGGGAAGCAAGGGGAAGCAGGGGAAGTCGGGAAAGAGCATTATCGGTTCTGCGAACGTTCGTCACCGATGACGGTTTGGGTATCGATCGTGCTGAGTGGGGAAAAATTTTTGAGATTTTTCAAATGTTAAAATCTCACGATCGAGTTGAGAGTACCGGCATCAGTTTTGCGATCGTCAAAAGAACTGTAGAAGCCGAAGAGGATGAGAGTTTTGTTGAGTCTGAAGTGGGACGGGGAAGAGGTTTCGATCGACCTGACAGATAGAACCCCCTTCTGTTGACTCTGGGAATCCTAGAGGCGATCGCTAGCCTCCATAACTACAACTTAATGTTGTTGTGAAGAGTATTACGATACAAAATTTGTTAAAATTTTCTAAACATTTATATACCGACTAAAACCGGGGAGAACACCAAGTATGGCAGCATCGAAAAAGCAAACCGTTATTTCTCCGTCAATTCTATCCGCAGACTTCAGCCGCTTGGGAGAAGAAATCCAGGCCGTCGATCGTGCCGGTGCCGATTGGATTCACGTTGATGTGATGGACGGTCGTTTCGTTCCCAACATCACCATTGGACCGTTAATTGTGAAAGCAATTCGTCCGGTGACTCAAAAGCCTCTTGACGTTCACTTAATGATCGTCGAACCGGAAAAGTACGTCGAGGATTTCGCCAAAGCCGGTGCTGATATTATCTCCGTTCATGCCGAGCACAACGCCTCGCCTCACCTCCACCGCACCCTCGGTCAAATTCGCGAATTAGGCAAACAAGCTGGTGTGGTTCTCAACCCCGGCACGCCCCTAGAACTCATAGATTACGTTCTAGAATTATGCGACCTCATCTTAATTATGAGCGTAAACCCCGGTTTCGGCGGTCAAAGCTTTATTCCCGAAGTGGTACCCAAAATTCGCAAGTTGCGTCAGATGTGCGACGAACGGGGACTCGATCCTTGGATTGAAGTGGATGGCGGCTTAAAAGTGAACAATACCTGGCAAGTTTTGGAAGCCGGTGCAAATGCGATCGTTGCCGGTTCTGCCGTCTTCAACGCACCAGACTATGCCGAAGCCATTTCAGGGATTCGCAACAGCAAGCGTCCGGCTTCGGAACCGGCACTCGCTGCGGTGTAATAACTCTTGAACCCAATTAGAGACGATCGCGGTCTCTATTCAAATCGATATCCAACGTCCTCTAGCTGAACGAATAGAGGACGTTGTTTTGTTTGGGCGAGTATTGCCATGGATTTTTGGAGGCAAAGAGGGAATGGGAAACTTCGGATCTGCGGTGAAAACTGATGATTTTAAGCTCACACGCGACACGCCACCCTCGGCGGATACTCTGACAATTCTAAATATAGCGCTACGCGAAGCGGGAACAGGGAACGGGGAACGGGGAACAGTAGACTCTCAGATAGTTTCAGGATTTATAAATGTCCTAACTAATTTGCGTAGTGCTATACAGCTATAGCCTGTATTATTCATGAGGTTTTACGAAAATTCTTTAAAGCCTTACCTAGCAAGCCCACTAAGAATTCACACGATAGCCGTGGTCTTTCTCCCCCTGCTTCCCCTGCTCCCCCAGCCTCCCCTACCCACGGTCACTTGTGCCCTAATCGATATGGCTACTGCTATAGGGGATTCGATCGGATAAAATTCTCATTGAAGTCTTAGACCGTGACATGAGCACTTATTTTCGCCCCTCCGTTGATGCCTTAGCCGCTTACGTTCCCGGCGAGCAACCCGCCGCAGATCGACGAGTCATTAAACTCAACACCAACGAAAACCCCTATCCTCCATCTCCCAAAGCCCTGAAAGTACTCCAAGAGATTTCTGGGGAATTACTGCGACGCTACCCGCACCCCATGGCCCGGGAATTTTGCCAAGCGGCCAGTCAGGTTTTGGGAGTTCCCGCCGATTGGATTTTGGTGGGGAACGGCAGCGACGATTTGTTGACGATGATTATTCGGGCTTGCACCGAACCGGGGCGAAGTGTGGTGTATCCGATGCCCACCTATGTTTTGTATCGGACGCTGGCCCAGATTCAAACGGCGGACGTGGTGGAAGTGCCCTATCCCGAAGACTACACCTTACCCGTCGATGCCTTAGTTGCCGCCGGAGGGGCCGTTACCTTTATCGCCTCCCCCAACAGTCCTTCGGGAACGGGAATTCCCATCGAATTGCTCGACAAACTGGCTTCCCAACTCACGGGGGTTTTGGTTATCGATGAAGCCTACGTAGATTTTGCCGAAACCAGCGCCTTGGAACTGGTGAAACGCCACGAGAATGCGATAGTTTTGAGAACCCTTTCGAAGGGGTACTCTTTGGCGGGATTGCGATTGGGTTTTGGGATTGCTAACCCGACTCTCCTCTCGGGGTTGATTAAAGTCAAAGATAGCTACAACGTCGATGCCGTTGCCTGTGCCGTGGGGGCTGCGGCAATTTTAGATGACGAGTACAAGGAACGAAATGCCGAAAAAGTGAAGGCATCGCGAGGAGAGGTGGCTGCGTCTCTGGAAAAATTGGGGTTCGAGATCTGGCCGTCTCAAACCAACTTTTTACTGGTGCGCGTCCCCGAATCGGTGAGTGCCGAATGGCTGTACCAACAGCTCAAAGAACGGGGCATTTTGGTGCGATACTTCCAACAGTCTCGCCTGTCGGATAAACTGCGGATTACGATCGGTACGCCGGAGGAGAATGCCGCCCTTCTCGAAAATTTGTCGGCGCTGCTAGAGTCAGCTTAATTGGTTATCCAACTGCTTGATGCAAGTCCTCGGGGGTCAGATGCTTGTGAATCACGCAACCATCGCGGAACCAGACAATGCGTTGGGTGAGGCGAGCCACTTCCGGTTCGTGGGTCACCATGACGATCGTAATCCCGCTATTGTTGAGTTCGGTAAAAATAGCCATCACTTCCTGGGTGGTTTGGGTATCCAAAGCCCCCGTGGGTTCGTCGGCGAGTAACAACACCGGACGGTTGACGATCGCCCTAGCAATAGCAACCCGCTGCTGCTGCCCCCCCGATAGCTGATTGGGGCGGTTGTGGAGGCGGCTTTCCAATCCCACCCGCGTCAGCGCCACGGTGGCTCGTTCCCGCCGTTCGCCGTTGGGAATGCCAGCATACACCATTGGCAGCATCACGTTTTCCAGGGCCGTGAGCTGGGGGAGGAGGTGAAATTGCTGGAAGACGAAGCCTAACTTTTGATTGCGAATGCTGGCGAGTTCCCCGTCTGAGACATTCGCCACATCGACCCCGTCTAAGTAATAGTGACCGGCGGTCGGACGATCGAGGCAGCCGATGACGTTCATCGCCGTCGACTTGCCCGAACCAGACGGACCCATAATCGAGCAATATTCTCCGCTATCGATACGCAAGCTCACCCGATCGAGGGCGCGCACTTGAGTATTTCCCATCCCGTAGGTTTTGGAAATGCTATCGAGCTTGATAATACTGGGAGATTCGCTCTCGAAGGAAGAAGTGCGATCGGGGGATGTAACCGGAGGGACCATAACCAAGTGAGTGAGATGGACGGGGGAACCCAACACCGATCGCCAACGGGATTTTATCCTCGATCGCCAATGGGTTCTCGCTTCTCAATTATATCGATCGCCCGATTCACACTTTCGGGTAAAATCACCACCAAGCTGCCTTTACTGGCCCCATCAAGTCCCGTCTCAATCGCTTTGCGCTCGTCGAGAATCGATTCGTAACGGCATTGCGTCTCGATTTGTCCGATCCCCTTACAAATAAAGTCGGCCGCATCCCCTCGGGGACGACCTCGGGTATCGTCGTCTTCTTTAACGATAATCCGATCGAAAATCTCCGCCGCCAGTCGGCCGAGTTCGATAAAATCTTCGTCGCGGCGATCGCCGGGTCCGCCAATGATGCCGATCCGCTCGCCGGGCCAGTTGCGGACGAAATCTCCCAACGCCTTATAACTAGCCGCATTGTGGGCGTAATCCACCAGGGCGTGATACTCCCCTAAATCGAACAAATTCATCCGTCCGGGGGTTTGCTTGGTGGAGGCTTTAAAGGTGGCCAGGGCCGCTTGCATCTGCTCGATGGTGACTCCGCCGGCATAGGCGGCAACACTAGCGGCGAGGGCGTTGGCAATCATAAACGGAGCCATCCCCTTCAAGGTCACGGGAACATCCTCAGCTTTGGCGATTTGCAGGGTCTCATCGCGGGTGAGAATCGACAGGTAGCCCTCTTCATAGATAGCCGCTAACCCACCATTGCGGACGTGTTCCTTGACCCGTTCGTTATTGGGATTCATGGAAAAATACGCCACTTTGCCTCGCACGCGCTCGGCCATCTCCGCCACGAGGGGATCGTCGGCATTGAGGACGGCAACGCCATCGGGGGAAACGGTTTCAGCGACGACGGATTTGACGTGGGCCATTTGTTCGATGGTGTCGATATCTCCCAAACCGAGGTGATCGGCCGCGACGTTCAATACCACCCCCACATCGCACTCGGTAAAAGCCAGACCCGATCGAAGAATCCCCCCGCGGGCGCTTTCGAGGACGGCCACTTCCACGGTGGGATCTTGCAGGATGAGTTTGGCACTTTGGGGTCCGGTGTTATCTCCGGCTTCGGCGAGGTAATCGCCGATATAGGTGCCGTCGGTGGTGGTGTAGCCGATGGTTTTACCCGTTTCTCTGAAGATGTGGGCGATGAGCCGGGTGGTGGTAGTTTTACCGTTGGTGCCGGTAATGGCAACGATCGGAATGCGGCTCGAGGTTCCGGGGGGGAAGAGCATATCCATCACCGGTGCGGCGACGTTGCGCGGCGTTCCCCGGCTGGGATGGGTGTGCATCCGAAATCCCGGTGCGGCGTTGACTTCGACGATCACCCCGTCGGTTTCTGGCAAGGGTCGGGAAATATCGGTGGTCACCACGTCGATACCGGCGATATCCAAGCCGATGGTGCGGGCGGCGCGCCGGGCCAACCAAATATTTTCTGGGTGGATGTCATCGGTGCGATCGACGGAAATACCGCCCGTACTCAGGTTGGCCGTCGCCCGCAGGTAGCAGATTTCCCCGTCATCGAGAATGCTATCGACGGTGTATCCTTGACGTTCTAACCGGGCGAGGCTGATGCGATCGATTCTCAGACGGGTGAGGATGTTGTCGTGTCCTTCTCCCCGCCGGGGATCGCGGTTGGTTTGCTCTACCAATTCGGCAATCGTCGAGCGTCCGTCGCCAACCACGTGGGCGGGAACGCGCTCGGCCACGGCGACCACTTTGCCGTCCACGACCAAAATGCGATGGTCTCGACCGCGATAGTAACGCTCGACGATGACGGATTTGGTTTTCGATTCGCCGCTGGCGGCATCGTAGGCATCCTGGGCATCGTTCCAGGAGTTGATATCGATGGTAATACCCCGACCGTGATTGCCGTCGAGGGGTTTGATGACGATGGGATAGCCTCCGACTTCGTCAATGGCTTCTTCGAGTTCGTCGAGATAGTGAATGACGGTTCCCCGAGGAACGGGGATGCTGGCATTGTAGAGGACGCGCTTGGTGCCTTCTTTATCGCAGGCGAGTTCCACTGCGAGGATGCTGCTGAAATCGCTTAAGGTGGCTTGGATGCGCTTCTGGTTCGCGCCGTAGCCTAAGTGAATCATCGATCGCGCGGCGGATTCGCTCCAGGGAATGCCACGGGCTTCGGCTTCTTTGATGAGGGTTTCCGTACTCGGACCGAGGGCGGCTTCGTCTCGCAAATCTCGCAAATCCGATAAATCTTGGTTGAGTTCGGATTGGGGGTATTTTCCGGTCTCGACGATGCTCTGACACAAACGCACGGCAGCCCGGGCGGCGTAGCGTCCCGCTCGTTCGTCAATATATTCGAAGACGACGTTGTAGATGCCAGGGGTCGAGGTTTCTCGGGTGCGACCGAATCCCACGGACATTCCCGCGAGTTCTTGCAGTTCGAGGGCAACGTGTTCGACAATATGACCCATCATCGTCCCTTCCCGAACCCGGCTGAGGAAACCGCCGCGACAACCCGGAGAGCAGAAGTGTTCGAGCAAACTCGGAAGGGTTTCGGTCAATCCTTCGTAAAATCCGGGGATGCGATCGGAGGGCTTATCTGCTAAATCCTCTAAATCCAGACGCATGACGATGGATTTGTGGCGTCGAATACTCCAATAGTTCGGTCCGCGTAAGGTCTGGATTTTGAGTATCTTCATAATGGTATCTGAGGATAGAACGGAAGGTAATAAAAGTACGAACGCGGCGTGCGACTTAATGGCAATCCCCACCGAACAACCGAGTCTCGAAGGCACTTTCGCGACCCGCTCGCGATGCTCGAGACCGATGCAAGGTTAGGGGAGATTAAGTCGCACCACTACGGTATTAAGTTTAGTGTCAGACCGAGGGTTGCTCCCAAACTGTTCGTAGCGAACACCCAAAACCCTGTCGATGGGGACTCCGGTGGAGTCGCTACGAACTGAGAACCTCGATCGGACTGGAGAAGGAGGTGGAAGCTCTTGAATTGTTTTCGGCGCGATCGCAAATTGCGAACTCCTCAGTACGACTGGGGTTTCGCCCCCGAACCTCCTTTGGCGATCCTCGGCCACTCCCACCCCCTACACGGCAACTCGTTCTTCGGGCGGTACGATCTTGCGAGTATTGAGGTTGTAGCGATCGCTGTGGGTGAGGATGTGAACTTGCAAGCCGAATAAGCTTAAGGGATCGCTGGCGCTGACGTAAGGTTCGTTGGTATAGGAGAGTTCCCCGGGATCGATAATGGTCACGTTTCCTTTCCCCAGAACTTGAATCGTTCCGTCCCCTTCGTACATGGCGCAGGTATCCTCATCGATCCCGATGCCGATGCGATCGGGATGGCAGGCGACGGCACTGAGCAACCGGGCGATGCGATTGCGGTTATTGAAGTGCTGGTCGACAATCAGTTGGGGCAAAATTCCCAAACCGGTGGTCAAATCCACTAAAGAGCGATTGGGAGATTCCCCACTGCCCCCACCAGCAATCATGTGATGACCCATCACCGCCGCACCGGCGCTGGTTCCGGCGAGGACGATCTGACCGAGTTGGACTTGGAGAAGGATTTTTTCCATCAGGGGGGTATCGGCGAGCAAGCCACACAGCCGCAGCTGGTCGCCTCCAGTCATGAAAACGCCCGTGCAGCCTTCGAGGTAGGTTTGCCAAATGGGATCTTCACCCTGGGAGCGCTCGCGAATATCTAGCACTTGGACGGCTTTAGCGCCCATGTCTTCAAAAATGTAGCGATATCGATCTGCGATCGCGACGGGTTCGCGCGAAGCGGAGGGAATAATGGCAATCCGCCCATCCCTTCCCCCGGAACGATTGAAGAACGTCTGTAAAATTTCCCTTCCGTGAACTTTATCTTCTGCGCCACCAATGACTAGAATTGTTGTTTTAAGAGATTGAGGCATCCTCTTTGTACGATTGAGGTTGGGCATCGGGTGTAGATAGCGCGGTTCTCATAGTAGAATCCTACGCACCACACTGCAAACCGTTGTTTTTTTGCGCAACAATGGGCAGCTTAATTTTTTTACTTTTTTGAGGGGGGAATTGTCAAGGGGTTGCAATCAATATTTAACTGTGGGTGGGGTGTTAGGCATTAGACGTCTGGTGGAAAAGGGTTAAAGGTTAAGGGTTAAGGGGGAAAGGCAGAAGAAATTCATAACTTCGGTATAAAAATTGATTTTATTTTTGATTTCTACCAGATGTCTATTGATGAAAATCGCCCCTTTCCAAATTCCGAATTCCGTGCTTCCGAATTCCCCATCATCCTCGACGGGCATTGGCGAGATTGCGGAAGCGGGTGTATTGGGGATCGAAGAGTAGCTTCACCACCCCCGTGGGGCCGTTGCGATGTTTGGTAACGATCAGTTCGGTAACGCCGCGATCGGGACTCTCGGGATTGTAATATTCGTCGCGATAGACCATCAAGACCAAATCCGCATCTTGTTCGATCGAACCGCTTTCTCGCAAATCCGAGAGCATCGGGCGCTTGTTGTTGCGGGCTTCTACGCCGCGACTGAGCTGAGAGAGGGAAATCACCGGGACTTTAAGTTCTCGGGCCATCCCCTTGAGGGCACGGGTAATTCGGGAGAGTTCTTGAACCCGGTTATCGCTGCCGTCTCCGTCCATTAACTGCAAGTAGTCGAGAACGATCGCCCCTAATTCTCCCCCGCAGTCGGATTTAAGGCGACGGGTTTTCGATCGCATCTCCGTGACGGTGATATTGGCCGTATCGTCAATATAAATGGGGAGTTCCGAGAGGCATCCGATGGCGCGACTCAGGGGTTCCCACTCATTTTGGCTGATGCGTCCGGCGCGCAGGCGATTGCTTTCAATCCCGGCTTCGGCGGCGAGCAATCGCTGAACCAGTTGCTCTTTGGACATTTCCAAGCTGAAGATCGCCACGGGCATTCGATAGTTCGCGGCGATTCGGTGGGCGATATTGAGGGCGATCGCCGTTTTGCCCATGGACGGTCGGCCGGCGATAATCACTAAGTCCGAGCGCTGAAACCCTCCGGTCATGGCATCGAGATCGTAGAAGTCCGATTTTAACCCCGGTGACGCTTGACCTTCATTGCGAATTTCAATTTCTTGAAAAGTTTGTACTAAAGTATTCTCGATCGCCACTAAGTCTTGTTTGGGACGCTTTTGGGTAATGCCGAAAACCTTTTGTTCTGCCCGATCGAGCACGGTTTCGAGTTTAGTGGCCGATTCGTAACCGAGTTGGTAGATTTCATTCCCCGCTTGAATGAGTTGGCGGCGCAGGTACTTATCCATCACCAAGGCGGCGTAGCGATCGATATTCACCGCCGATACAGTGCGATCGACTAACTGGGCGAGTTTGCTCTGTCCGCCCACTTTTTCGAGCAGCTCGCGATCGCGCAACCAGGTGGTAACGCTAATTAAATCCGTTGGGGCCCCGCGATCGTGGAGGGATTTGGTCGCTTTGTAGATTTCCTGGTGGGCGCTGATATAAAAGGCATCAGCATGGAGGATTTCCGCAACCCGACTGATGGCTTCGGGATCGAGTAGGATACCGCCGAGAATTGATTCTTCCGCCTCGATATTCTGAGGGGGCAGGCGATCGGCGTACGTTTGAAAGTTAAGTTCTCGAACCATATTTGACCTGTCATCTCCATGCTTGGGGCATTCTCATGCCCCAAGCTGACAATTGAATTTTGCTTATCCCACCGACACTTCCGAACACCCAAGCTTTACCCCACGTATCACCTGGGTTCGGATTTCAAGTTCTCGAAAGGTTCGATCGAGATATATGAAATTGTAGACCGCCAAGGGCGGTCTTGGAGTCGCAAATCTAAATTGCTCGGCACGGAGTCAACGTACGCTTGAGAGATGTAACCGGTCCCATCGAAGATACGAGATCGCTCTTAACCTCAATTCAAACCGTCGATCGCCACGATCGATTACCGTCGATTGTCAGGGGGCGATTACAAGGGGGCAACGTGGATTTCGATTTCGGCAGTGACGTTGGCGTGGAGCTTCACCTGAGCCTTGTAGAAGCCGGTTTTGCTAATTTCGGGAAGGGTGACGCCGCGTCGATCGATTTCCTGATTCGTAGATGCTTGAATGGCTTCGACCACTTCGCGATCGGTGACGGTTCCGAAAATCGCATCCCCTTCGCCCACCTGCTTTCTAATCGTAAAGCGTCCGATGGTTTCGAGGGCTTGCTTGCGAGAAGCTGCCTCCTGTTCGATGGCGGCTAAGCGATCGACTTCTTGCTGTTTGCGACGTTCGACTAATCTAAGGATACCGGGAGTGGTGCGGACTGCGAGGTTTTTCGGAATCAGGTAGTTGCGAGCGTATCCCGGCGCAACTTCTACGATTTCTCCCGATTTGCCCAGTTTGCGGACATCTTCATTTAAAAGTAATTGAATGCGTTTTGCCATGAGTATTACCGTTTTCGCGCGCTCTTCGGTTATTCGTCGTTCCGTTCGATCGTGCGTTGCCAGGACTTGCACGGGGAGTTGGGGCCCGATAACCGGATTAAAGACGAAAAATTAATTACAATTTGGTCAGAATTTCTATACTACGTCGAGAAGGGTGCGATCGCAACCCAACCCTATCGGTTTGAGGGCATGGGGCATTCATCACGCACCGTTGAGAATAAGGAGGTTCCCATTTGTGCCTCTCCCCAGCCTCCTCTACTGCCGAAAAATACGTTAAAGCCTCCCCCATCTGCAGATAAGGGAGGCAATTGTTGAAAGACTTACCGCAACACCGTTTTACCTCAGTTTTTGACCTGCATATATTCAGGTGGGTGCCTTTGCCCTAGCTTAAAGTTTCCGGGTACTTGCCCGGTTTACTGCCACCGTGAGCGTATGTGGTTCCCATATACAGGATGATTGTAGATCTAAAAACACTATTGGCAGTCACCAATGTCGCAGCTCGATCTGACTGTTCCATTGTACCGACTTATTTGGGATTTGCCACCGATCGATGGGAATGGGGAATGACGCCACGTGCAACTTGTACGGGCTAAAACCTGACAACACGGGGGGAAGGGGGAAGGGGAAAAGGGGGATGTTTCGACTCACTCACCATCCTTTCGAGCGCCTAAAGTTACACGCCGCGTGAATAGGGAATGGGCATTGGTGAAAGGTTAAGGCTGTATTCACGTTGTCAACAGCCGAGTAATCTACCGAAAACCTGGACTTGGGGGGTCTCCCCCCAAACTGAAGGGTGAGGGAGGCGTAGAGTCCCTCACCCTTCAGTCGACCGAATTAAAATCGTGGAAACGTATAGCCGAACAGGAATCTAGCTATTCTATCCTCCGATCGAAGGACGTTAAAATCCCCCGATCGGGTGAGGCGAATTCGGGGCCAATCCATCTACTATTACAAATAACAACTGAACTCTATACGTCCCCCACCCCCAAAGTGGGGTATTTTTTTGTCTGAGAAGGTTTGATGTATTGCAAGGAGTCCGCCGATGCCCGACGAAGAATCTCAATCCATTCAATGGTTGGAAATTGGTAAGATCGTCTCTCCCCAAGGATTGCGCGGTCAGTTGAGAGTGTACCCGAATTCGGATTTTCCCGAACGCTTCGAGGTTCCGGGAAACCGCTGGTTGCAGCGTCAAGGCGCGCAACATCCCGAAGAAGTGGAGTTGCTAGAAGGACGAGAGATTCCGGGGAAAAAGTTGTACGTGGTGACTCTGGCGGGGGTAGAAACTCGGGAGGCCGCCGAAGCGTTGCGCGGTGCGATGCTGCTGGTTCGGGAAGACGATCGCCTCGAACTCGATCCCGAGGAGTATCACGTTCTCGATATCGTTGGGTTGGCCGTCTTTCACCGACAAACGGGCGATCGGTTGGGAACGGTGGTAGACGTGATGAGTGCCGGACACGATTTGTTGAAAGTCAAACTCGATCGGGCGGTTGTCGAGGCGATGGCGGCGATGTCTCTCGAAGATGAAAACCCACCCGATGGCGAAGAGGGTTCGTCGAAGTCCGGACGCAAGAAGCGCAAATCCAAAAAGAAGAAAGCCCCGTCCGATACGGTTCTGATTCCCTTTGTTTGGGATATCGTTCCCGCGATCGATTTGGAAAACCAACGCATCGAAATCGAACCCCCACCGGGATTACTCGATCTGCGCTTTGATTCGAGGTAAGCATTAGACCTCTAGAGGAAAAGGGTTAAGGGGGAAGGGTTAAGGGGGAAAACCAGAAGAAATTTATGACTCAACCATAAATATCGATCGGATTTTTGATTTCGACCAGATGTCTATTCAGCGATAAGCACTCAAATCAATTCAGGTCGATCGCCCCTTTCATCTGACGCTGGAGATAGCCCAGAATCGTCCCGGCAATGCTGGCCGAACCGAGCAGGATTAACCAAAAGTTGGAGCCGACGGCATCGGGTCGATCGAGGGCAAAACCTCCCAAAATCGGTCCGATGAGAAATCCGATCGCCCAACATTCCGATTCCAGGGCGAAATAAATGCCTCGCAACCGCAGGGGGGCCATGTCTCCCACCAAGGATACGGCAATCGGGGCGTAGAGATTTTCGGCAATGGCGATCGCGGTAAACGCACCCACGGCAAACAGCCACGCATCCCCCGGCATTCTCCCGGTGACCCAAAATAGAACAAATCCGCCACACCACAGTATCAGGGCAACAAACAACACCGTCAGGTGACTCAGGGGTTTGACGGCGCGGGTGATGGGAAGCTGAAGCAGGATTTTGAGGAAGGCGTGCCACCCGAAGAAGTAGCTAATCCAGGCTTCGGAAAATCCCATTTCGCTGTTGCCACCGGGTACGAAGTTAGCCAGATATAGGGGTAGGGTGCTGCCCAACTGAGCGGCGTAGGTGGTAAAAAATACGTTCGCAATCAAAAACGTCACCAAATGACGATCGCTCAGGGCTTGCCACCAATCTTGGAGGAGATTGCGGGTTTGGGTTTGCGGCTGTCGGGTTTCGGCGATCGCGGCGTAAATGACGAGGCTAAATAAAAGATAGGTCACCCCTTTGCCGATAAACAAGGCACGATAGCTGCCCGACATCGCCAGATACTGCCCCGCCAGCAGCGCCCCCAGACCCAACCCGAGATTATCCACCAGTCGCGTTACGGCAAAGGCTTCCGCGCGATCGTCCGTCGTCGTCAAATCGGTGGTCACCGCCAGGGTTGCCGGCCAATAGAGACTAATCCCGAGTCCCAGCAACAGGTTCCCCACCACCAGTAACTCGAAGGTATCGGCAAATGCCAGAAAAAAACAGGCGATCGCCGTCAGCACCGCTGCAAGCAAGAGCGTCCCCCGTCGCCCGAAGCGATCGGAATCGATGGCATTCCCCGCGAAAAACCGCCCGAGAGTCCCTGAAAGACCGCTACTGCTGAGGGCCAATCCGACTTGCGTGGCAGAGAAACCCAACTCGTTGACAAAGTAAATGGAAGCGTAGACGAGGGTGAACCCCTGACCGATGAATAGTAGTAGTTGACCGGTGGCGAGAATCCAAATTTCTCGTTTGAGATGGGGCAACCAAGCCAAGAATGGACGGACTGTTTCTGGCGGGGTGGGTTTCAAAGTGCGATCGATGGTGATGTTCCTTTGGTACTGTAGCGGATTTGGGGTGTGGGGAATGGGGAATGGGGTGTGGGGTGTAGGGTGTGGGGTATGGGGAGAAACGGGGGAAATTTAAGCCCCCGAAGCCTCCGAAGCCTCCGAAGCCCCCAAACTCCTTGTTCCCAAAAGTCGTGCTAGAACGGAGGCATCAGCCCCCAGACCCGCGCGATCGATATGAATATTGTGATGATTTCCTCGACGTTTCCCTACCCACCCACTTTAGGGGGAACGGAGATTCGCACCTTCAATTTGCTCAAATATCTGCGCCAGCGTCATTCCATCACCCTCGTCACTCAACCCTACAAGGGGATTCCCGAAGCGGATATCGAAGCCCTCAGAAGTTGGGTGGATGAGTTGGTGATGTTTCCCCTACCCGAAGACGAACCGGCGCAAGCGGGTATCAGTAACTGGGTGGCGAAGGGGGGGCGTTTTCTCCAATCCATTGCCAGTGCTACTCCACCGAACGTCTTGCACCGCTACTCGCCGCAACTGCAAGCTTGGCTGGACGATCGAGTGAATTCCGGCAACTGCGATGCTATTACCTGCGAGCATAGCGTCAATACTATCTACGTGCGCCCGCAATATGCCAATCGCGTCAAATCGGTGGTCAACGTTCACAGTTCCATCTATTGGGGAACGCGGAACTTCCTACAAATGGGAGCATCGGAAAATTCCCTGCGCGATCGCCTCTACCTCTCCACCCTCTATCGCTACGAAAAGAACTACTGCGAGCAATTCGATCGCATTGTCGTCACCACTCCCGACGATCGCACCCAACTGCACAAACTCAACCCCAACGCCCGCATCGATATTATTCCCAACGGCGTTGATTTAGAACTGTTTCCCTTCCGAACTACCGATCCGGGGGGGCATCAGCTCATCTTCGTCGGGGCGATGCACTACACCCACAATATCGATGCAGTTCGGTTTTTCGTCCTCCAGGTGATGCCTACATTGCGAGAACGCTACCCCGATGCCACTTTTAATATCGTCGGCAGCCGTCCCACAGAAGAAGTGGTGGCATTGGGCGATCGTCCTGGCGTTGTCGTCACCGGTCGCGTCCCGTCGATGGTAGAGTACTTGCATCGATCGACTGTCTGCGTACTACCGTTGCAAACCGGATTCGGGATTAAGAATAAAACCCTAGAAGCGATGGCCGCTGGAGTTCCCGTGGTGGGGAGCGATCGCGCTTTAGAAGGGTTGGCGGCTGACGAACCGGGCAAACCCCCCATCGCCCTGCGCGCCAATACCGTCGCAGAATACATTGAGGCGATCGGTCGGTTGTTTGACGATGCCCCATTGCGGATGGAATTGGCGAAAAATGCCCGAGTCCCGATCGAATCGGAGTTTACTTGGGAGCGATCGGGGCAGGATTACGAACGGGTCATTCTTGGGGAGGAGTAAGGGAGTGGTCGGTTAATACTCAATTCCGGCGTTGTACATTCGCTCGTTGGCACGCACCGACTGCATGAAATCTACCACGGGATTCGGGTAATCTACTCCCAATCGCAGGTTAAACCGCTTTTGTTCCACCGGCTGCAACTTCGAGGGTTCGTGAACTTTACTTGCGGGAACATCCGCCAATTCCGGCAGCCAATGCTTCACGTAATCCCCGTTTCGATCGTAATCTTTCGATTGCTTGGCGATGTTGAAATAGCGGAACCCGCGTGCGTCGTTGCCCACCCCAGCGGTGTAGTTCCAGTTACCCCAATTGCTGCACACATCGTAGTCCACTAGCAGCGACTCGAACCATTCGGCCCCCATCTGCCAGTTGATGCCCAGATTTTTGGTGAGGAAACTGGCGACGTTTTGCCGGCCGCGATTGGACATAAACCCGGTGGCAGCGAGTTCGCGCATATTGGCATCCACGAGGGGGTAGCCGGTTTTTCCATCCTGCCACAGGGCAAACCGTTCCCAATCTTCTTTCCACTTCATCCGCAGTCCCCGCAACCCCGACAGACGGAAGACGCGGGTTTTGTGTTTGGCGCAGATGAAGCGGAAATAGTCCCGCCACAGTAACTCGAACACCAGCCAGTAGGTGGAATTATTGGCGATCCGATCGCGCTCGTATTCCTTCACCTGCTCGTAAATATAGCGCGGAGAGAGGCAACCCAGCGCCAGCCAGGGGGAAAATTTAGAGGAATAATCCGCGCCCAGCATTCCGTTACGGGTTTCCTTGTATACTCGAAGGCGATCGCCTTCCCAAAAATACGCCCGCAGGCGATCGAATCCCGCCGTTTCTCCCCCCCGGAACCGCATCACGGCGCGATCGTCATCTCGGGGGACTTCGAGTCCCAAATCTTCGATATCCGGAATCGTCCCAACCTCCACATCTGGTAGGGTTGGCAGTTCTTTCGGCGCGGGGAAGGCGGGATCGATGGTGGCATTTTTCTCCACCCGCTTGCGAAACTGAGTAAAAACTTCGGGAATCTGGGTCAGATCGAAGGGCAAGTTCTCGGGATGGTACAACGTTGCCCCCCACCACGATCGCATCTTAATTCCCAGGGGTTTGAGCGCCCGACGCAAGGCTTTCTCGACACTCACTTCTTCGGCAGTGACCTCCCGATGGTAATATACCGCGTCGATGTTGAGTTGCTCGGCTAACTGGGGGATAATCGTTTCCGGTTCGCCGCGACGGACGATTAAATCGCTGCCGAGAGATTGCAGGCGCGATCGCAAATCGGTCAGACTTTCGAGGAGAAATCGGGCGCGGAACGCCCCAGTTTTAGGAAACCCAAAAGAGGTTTCACCGAAGTGACGGGGGTCTAAGCAGTATACAGGAACAATTTGCGCCCCGGCGGCGATCGCCTCGTGAAGCGGTTCGCTATCGTGCAATCGCAGATCGTTTCGATACCACAGTAAAATTCGTTGTTGACTCACGATCGAAAATTTATCCCCGCACAGTGCAGATTTGCCTTTGTCATAGTAGAATACACAAGTACAAAGTCAAAGGTTATCCGACTGAGGGCAAACTTCTCTGACGCTAATTCGGCTAGCGAATATTGAGAAAGTTTGGGAGGACTTCATCAAATCGAGTCAATCGATACGTGAGTCAAAGCGATCTCCTATGCCCTAACCCACAGCGAACCTTTGAAAACTAGCGGACGGGTGTCTGTTACTCGATATTCGAGTAATCTGTCCGACAGTCTAAGGTTCATGTTGATGTTTTCTTACGTATTTTTTAAGCGGGAACCAAAGTTGCAATCAGTATACGCAGCAAACTCTCTAGCTCATCGGGAATCAGATATAACTTCGTTCCTTGAATAATGCATTTTTCTTGGCGATCGAGTTGAGCGAACTGCCACACGTCACCCGTGGTAACTGCACCCAGTAGCATCGGAATTTCATCCGTTTGCCGTTGTTCGAGGGCGATTAATTCCACCGCCAGTTGAGTGAAACCGCGCGCTAAATCGGCGTTCTTCGCTTCTACCACCAAACATTGCCGATCGGCGTATAAGTAATAGTCTAACGAGCCTTTGAGATATTCGTTCACCGTCAGAGGGTATTCAATTCGCAGTTGAGCGCGCGCCACTTCCGCCACTTCGACTAAAATTGGGGCAATGAGCATTTCCCGGCGTGCCGCTTCGCTGGTGAGGCTGACGAAGGTGAGGCGGCGTTGGAGTTGCTCTTGGAGAAAGGTCGCGCGATCGAGAGAATCGGAATATTGCGGAAAATCTAAAGGCGATCTAACCAAAGAATACCCAAACTCCACCAGAATATCTTCCGGTTCGCAGGTCATTTCAAAGTAACTGCGAAAGGTGTAAGATCGACCCGGTTGCAGAATTGGCGGTACGGACATCGCTTGAAGAGATAATTAGCTCTATAGTCTGTACGATATCGCGTTTTTCTGTAAGTTTGTTACCGGTTACTGTGGAAAGATCGGGCGAAATTGGCTGCAAATATCGGGAATGCCGTTTAAAATGACACCATGTCATCATCTCGCCCCACCACCCGCCTGTTTGAAGTTCTTGCCAATACGCCGCGACTTTTGCATTTAGTCTGGCAAGCCGCCCCGATTCCGTTACTGTGTTCCCTCAGCGTCACCCTCGCTAAATCGCTGCTACCGGTTTCCGAACTCTACGTCACCAAACTGGTTGTCGATCGGGTAGTCAGCAGTATCGGGCAAAACCCCATCGACTGGCAACCCCTTATATTCCTGGTGAGTTTGCGATCGCTGCTGAGTTTGCTGTCCGAAGCCTTTGGCCAACTGAGTACCTATCTCATCCGTATTCTGCGCGATCGCTTTTCCATCTACGCCAATGGTCTCCTCATCCAACAAGCCATTGGCTTGGACTTATCCCACTACGAACTGCCCGAGTTTCACGATACCCTCAATCGCGCCCAGCAAAGTGGCAGTGACTATCCCGTCCGGATTTTGGGAACCCTCACCAATCTGTTGGGGCAAATCGTCAGCTTTGCCGGATTGCTGGTACTGCTGCTGAGTTTCAGCCCCGGAATCATGCTGCTGCTGCTGATGGCTTCTGCCCCTGTCTTGTGGGTGGGAGTGAAGTTTTCCGGGCGGCGATTTTGGCTGTCCCGCAGTCAAACCCAAGCAGGACGGATGGCGGACTACTTGCAGCGAGTACTGACGCAGAATGCCTTCGTCAAAGAAATTCGCCTCTTCCGTTTGGGAAACCACTTACTCAACCAGTGGCAGGAGATTCGCAGCAAATTTAACCAGCAGTCGGAAAACCTCGCCCGTAAATACGCTACCGTACGCGGCGGGGCGGGTATTTTGGCGAATGTGGGATTCTATGCGGCTTATGGTTGGACGATCGCCCGGACGGTACGCGGCGCGATTACCATTGGTGACTTTACCATGTATACCGGGGCTTTCGGGCAAGCGCAAAGTACCCTGCAAGCCATTCTCCAAAGTATCGCCCAAACTTACGAATACAACCTCTACGTCTCCCAATATTTTGAATTTTTGAGCTTGCAACCCCAAGTTGTCAATCCCGCTAACCCCCGTCCGTTTCCCAATCCATTGCGATCGGGTTTGGTTTTGCGCGATGTCAGTTTCACCTATCCCGGCGCAGAGAAACCCACCCTGAAACACCTCAATTTAACGGTGAAGCCGGGGGAAAGTATCGCCTTGGTGGGGGTAAACGGGGCGGGAAAAACGACGCTGCTGAAGTTGCTGACGCGGCTGTACGATATCGACTCTGGGGAGATTGCCATCGATGGTATTGGGATAACGGAGTTTGAGTTGCAGGATGTGCGGCGCAATATCGGGATTATTTTCCAGGATTTCGCCCGGTACAACCTCAGCGTTCGGGATAATATCGGCTTTGGCAATTTGGCCCAACGGGAGAATTTCGATCGCATCCAGCAGGCTGCTAGCGATGGTGGCGCAACGGAAACCATTTCCCAACTCGATGCTGGATACGACACGATGCTGGGGAAAATCTTTTCCGGGGGAACGGAACTGTCGGGGGGACAGTGGCAGAAAATCGGCTTGGCGCGGGCGTTTATGACGTCTGCCCCAATTCTGATTCTCGACGAACCGACTGCCGCTTTAGATGCGATCGCCGAATACGAATTGTTTCAAAGATTCCGGCAGCTGACAAAGGATAAAATGACGTTTTTCGTCTCCCATCGGTTTTCGACGGTAATGATGGCCGATCGCATTGTGGTGTTAGAAAATAGCCAAATCGTCGAAGTGGGTTCTCACGAAGAATTGATGGCGAATGAGGGTTTGTATGCGAAGATGTTTCGCTTGCAAGCATCGAGTTACGAGCTATAGCAGTTCGCGCTCTTTACATTACAAATTTTCAGTCATCGGGAATGGGGAATGGGGAATGGGGAATGGAAAATACCTATTTCTTCGATTCGTGTAAATAAACCAGTGCGAGACGCTATCAGTGATTAAGTAATCAGAACTCGAGAAAGTCAATTCTTTTTTGTCTCTTGATTTAATGAGAGAGAGAATTTAATAAGAGAGAGTATCCCGCACTCTTTTAGACAGGCTGTAAATGCCGACTCAGAAATTCTACCTGGTCTGCGACCACCCTCTCCCAAAATGGTTCGAGGTAGACATCAAAGTGACCGCACGGATAGCTTTTGACCTCCGACTGAGCAGCCCGCTTCGCAGCCTGATGGATTAGATGCGCTGGAGTAACCATATCCTGTTGGGCAATACAGAACAGAATCGGGCAACGGATCTGGGCAGCTTTTAAGCCAGGGCGATAAGTTCCCACCGACAGACTCAAGCGAGCGCAAATCTCGTTACGCCAATGAGAATCTGGCGGTGTGATTTTGGCAAAACCCGAATGTGCCTCGGCTTCGGTAATAAAAGCGGTTTCACCGGGTTTCCCGACGACAGGCACATAGTAAGGAGGCTGACCCAAAACCGCCCTGACAATATCTCTCAGCCCAGCGAAGGTTAGGCGGGCAACGGGTCCGATTCCGAGTGAGGTAACCTTCTGCAACCCATCACAAAACGGTACTAGTGAGACCACCGCCGCAATTGCAGCATCCCGTGCGGCAATCACCTGCACGTGACCCCCGCTAAAGGAGGTACCAAACAGAGCAATGCGGTCAGCATCCACTCCAGGTAACGATCGGGCCGTCGCAACTGCAGCCTCCCAGTCCTGCAACTGACGATCGATGCTTAAAAGCTGCCGGGACTCCCCACCACTCTCTCCGAAGTAGCGATAGTCAAATACGAGTACGGTCATCCCAGCCTGCATAAATCTTTCAGCGTAGGCATCGAGTCGCTGTTCGCGCACACCCGATAACCCATGAGCCATCACGATACAGGGGGTCGTGCCATCAGCAGATGGGCGATAAAGCCAAGAAGCGCATTGGGTACCACAAGATTCAAATGTGTAGTCACTGCGCATAGTAGTGGGAGCGCGAGGCTTACTGAGACTGTCAAAAATATACCATGAGTGCAGCGCATAGCCGACGGTGAAACGATCGCATTTGCGAGATCGAGTTCTTTCTCCGATCTAGAGATATCTATTGTCAAGCGACTGAAAAATGCCGTGCTTTAATGGAAATTGAATCCTCAAATTGAATCTAAACATCCGTTGTACCACATCAATCAATTTGTGAAAATTTACTGATTTCAATAACTGGGGAATAATCAACCTTCCAAATATCTAATTCAAAAAAGTTCTCGTTTGTATCAAGATTTAATGCAATCAGCACTGGAATGTCATCAATATCTTTGAGTTCTAGTTCGGCAATAGTTTCTCCCCACCGTCGAGATTTATCGTTCGAGCAAAATCTCAGGCTTCCCATCCCGCCATCATTCATTTCTTCAACTCGATAAGCATCGACTTCGGTCATGAATTGATCGAAGATTTCTGGATTAGAAAACAATAACGTTTTTATAATTGCAATTTCCCGATCTTTTAAAGGTCGCATTTCACCAACTTTCCTTCACTAGACATGGCACTTTGCGCAGCTCGAGCGACACTCGATGTATATAGTCATTCTGAATAAAAGTGGTACACGTCCAGAGCCTGAAACACCGAATAATTCGAGATGGTTTTGAATTCTACTGTCCCATTCTTATTCAGAATGACCATAGCGTTTCGCGAGTCGTTTCTTTACACTAATCGAAGAAATAGGTTTTTTCCATTCCCCATTCCCCATTCCCCGTTCCCCACCCTCACCTAAAACGGTTCGATCCCGAACAGGCGAAAAAAAAGGTACGCAATCGCGCACCCTTGCTAGCATTATAAAATCGGTCCAATCCGTATCGCTTAAGCCCAATCCCGAGGAGACTGAGACGAGTCGTATCCTCCCGTGCGCATTAAACGATTGAGTTCGCCGGGATCGGGAGAGGCTTTTTCCCCATCCTCGATGGTAATCCGACCTTCCAAAATTTCGCGATAGAGAGCTTGATTCATTACCTGCATTCCCTCGACGTTATCCGTCTTCATCAAGTGGAATGCTTCATCGTCTTCCCCTTTGAGGAGGAAGTCCTGCATGGCGGGGGTGTTGACGAGGATATCGTGCACCGCAACTCGATGGCCGTCAGTGGTGGGAAGTAGCAGTTGGGCAATCACGGCCACCAAGGATTCGGAAATTTGAATCCGCATGGCATCTTGCTCTTCGGGTTGGTAGAGGTTGAGCAAGCGGTTGACGGCGTTGATGGCGTTGCGGGTGTGCAGGGTTCCCAGCACCAAGTGACCGGTTTGCGCCGCTTGGAGAGCCGTGTTGATGGTAATGCGATCGCGCATCTCCCCAATCAGAATCACATCGGGATCTTCACGCAACACTGCCCGCAAAGCATTTTGGAATTCGAGAGTGTGTAATCCCACTTCCCGCTGGCTGACGAGGCAGTTTTGGGATTCGTGAACGTATTCAATGGGGTCCTCGATGGTGACGATGTGTTTGTAGGCCGTCTCGTTGAGGTGGCGCATCATGGCCGCCATCGTCGTCGATTTACCCGAACCCGTCGGCCCGGTGACCAGAATCAGTCCTTGAGGGCGAGCGATTAAATCTTTGAGGACGATGGGCAACCCTAATTTATCGATGGTGGGAATATCGAGGGTAATCAGTCGCAACACGATCGCCCCACCACTTAAGGAATCGAAACAGTTCACCCGACAGCGAACCAAACCGGGATAGAAAATCGCGGTATCGAGTTCTTTGGTATCCGCAAAAGTTTTGCGCTGTTGGGGGTTCAGAATTTCTGTCAGGTATGCTTCAAACTGGTCGGGGGTGACAACTTCTGCGTTATCGATGGGGGTCATTTTGCCGCGAACTCGATATCGCGTCACCTGTCCGACGCGAATGTGAATATCGGAGGCATCCTGTTTGTAGGCATCTCTGACCATCTGCTCGATGGAAGGACCCGTATTGATGGGTTTGGGTGCGGGAGGACGTCGGTTCCGAGGGGGCGGTGGTGGCGGATGCTTGGCGCGAGAAGAAGGGCGCACCCCGACGGGAGCATTATTGTCAGTCATCAGATATATCTCCTGTCTATTCGCATGAATGTCACAATCCCAATTTCACAGTCAAGATCTGTGAGTGAAATCAAAATTTATACGTGAAAATCTCAAAGTTTAATGAAACAGGAACTAAAGCTTAGTCGATCTAAATTTAAATCTCAACGATCGAGAGACGTTTGCATTAATTTTTAACTGAAATTTAAGAATGGAGGGAGGAGAGGATGTGGGGTGATGCAGAATGCTCAGTTTGAGTGGAGAACGCAGATCGAACTTGACATCTGACAAAACTGCTTCGCCGATCCCGAATGGGCTATTGAGTGTGGTTTCAAATGGAATCGATCGAGAGCATCTCAAGTGTATGAGTATTCTCGATCGATTCTAGTTATTATAATGGAGCTAAGCGGACTCGAACCGCTGGCCCCCTCAATGCCATTGAGGTGCTCTACCAGCTGAGCTATAGCCCCGTGCGTTTGTCGCTTCGCTATTATGCCTTAGCGTTCGATCCAAAGTCAACATCTTTGGAAAAATTTATCCTTTCAAGGCGGCCATTTGACTGACATAGCCGATATAGGGGGTCATCAAGAAGTACACTAACATCATGGCAGCAGCAGATGCAGCGACGAGCGTTCCTGCCAGCATCAGCGAAAATTCTTGTTGCTCTACAGCCTTTTCCATCAGGTGCAAAGCCCACGCCACAAGGGCGATGACCAATATGAGGATGACAAACATTATTTTACAAAATGTAACTTTTTATCTCTTGACATATTGTATCATGTTGGTTTTTTGCCCTTAGAATCTACCCGAAATTTACCCGAAAGGCTAAAAACCGGGCAGAAAATTATCACGCGATACAGAAGGAAAAGAGACAGAGAAAGGGATAGAGAAGATTTAGCGACGCAAACAAGACTCAAACGCTTGTTTGTGATGTCAGTTGCCCGAAAATGATGAATTTTTCCCGAAATTTCCCTCTAAAGCCGTACGGGAACTTGACGTTCCTGGAGATGATTTTTAATCTGAGCGACGCTTAACTGTCCGTAATGTAAAAGCGAGGCAAGGAGGGCAGCTTCGGCTTTCCCAGCGCTGAGGGCTTCGTAGATATGGTCGCAGTTTCCCGCCCCACCGGAGGCGATAACGGGGATTTGTACGCGATCGGCGATCGTCCGCGTTAGCTCCAAATCGTACCCGGCTTGGGTGCCGTCAGCATCCATACTCGTCACCAGCAGTTCCCCAGCCCCGCGCCGTTCCACGTCTTGGGCCCAGGCAATGGCATCGATACCGGTATTTTCCCGCCCTCCGCGAACGTAAACATCCCATCCTGGATTGCCCGGATCGGTACGGCGACGGGCATCGATCGCCACGACGATACACTGGTTTCCGAAGCGATCGCTCGCCCTGTCGATCAACGCCGGATCGCGCACGGCGGCCGAATTAATGCTGACTTTATCGGCCCCTGCCCTTAACAAATTTTTAATGGTCTCTAAGGATTGGATGCCGCCACCAACGGTTAGGGGAATGAAGACTTCCTCGGCCGTTCGATAGACGACGTCGAAGATGATATTGCGCTCTTCGTGGGTGGCGGTAATATCGAGAAACACCAACTCATCCGCCCCCGCTTCGTTATAAGCCCGGGCCAATTCTACCGGGTCTCCCGCATCTTGGAGATTGACAAAGTTGACCCCTTTGACCACTCGCCCCGCTTTCACATCCAAACAGGGCAGAATTCTCTTGGCAAGCATAGCACCTCCTAAAATCGAATCAATATTTTGCCTGGAAGGTCGGGGTTTTATCGGATTCCCAACCCCCTCTTTTGATAAACTTGGTAGATGGTTTATCAATTTTACTTATTCAAGTGTCAATGGAAGTAGGTCAGAAGGTAAAAGTCCGCCGTCTAAGAGATCGCGTTTCTGGCGATATCGTCGAAAAAATCAAGAAGAACCCCGTCGGCACTGTCTCTGACTACAAAATGGTCGATGGCAGTGGTGTGGGTGTCGTCGTTCAATTTGAAGGCAACTTTTCCACGTGGTTTTTCGCCGATGAAATAGAAGCAGTGTAAGCCATCGCGCGTCACTTGCAGTGGGAGGAAGGAGGTAATCGGGAGCAATTGCTTCCCACTCCATCCGTCCCATTTCATTCAATTATTCAATCCTCCCGTGAGTTTCAAAACTAATTCGATCGCATCGAAACTCGGCAATCGCTACAAGTTTCTCGATCCGAATTTCGATCGCTTCCCAAGATTTCAAAGCTAAAATCTTGCGGCCATAATCCTTTGAAATAAATTTAGAAATCCACCGAATTTTATCGGTTTCCTTTTGGGTTCTCAACCCGTTTTCGATCGCGCGTCAATAAAGCACAAATTATATTCCCATGGCTTTAATACTCACATTTCTCGGCAAAGGCGGGACCGGTCGTACTACCGTGGCGATCGCTGCTGCTAAACAACTCGCCAGCCAAGGCAAACGGGTTTTGCTGGCCGGCTTGGGATCGGGTCCGGCTTTCGATATTCTCGTCGGTACCCCCACCACACCGGAACCCACCCCCCTGGAAACGAATTTGGATGTGGTTGGGTTTCAAACCACCCTCTTGTTGCAAAAAGGCTGGGAAGAAGTGAAAAAAGTGGAAGCGGAATACGTCCGCACTCCCTTTTTTAAAGAAGTGTACGGCGAAGAACTCACACTGATTCCGGGGATGGATGGGGCGCTCGCCCTCAACGAACTGCGACAGTACGATGCAGATGGCAAGTACGATGTGCTAATTTACGACGGACCGAGCGATTCGGATACCTTACGGATGCTCGAACTCGCCGAAAGTCTCAGTTGGTACGGTCGCCGCTTCCGGCAAGTTCTGGACGGTTCGGACATTATTAAAGCTCTTTCTCCCTTCTGGGGGCCCATCAGCAGCGCGATTCTCAATGTAGATTGGTCGCCGGATAACTGGACGAAGGATAAGAATACGAGTAAAGTCACCCAAATGCTCGACGACGGCAAGGCAGCACTCGCCGATCCCAATCGGATCGCGGCGTATCTGGTGACGACTGACGATCCAGCAGCGATCGCCACGGCACAGTATCGCTGGGGATGCGCTCAGCAAGTGGGTTTGACCGTCGGTGGAGCGATCGTCAATCAAGCGACCGGTACTGGGGAGATTCCCGCGAAATTTGCCCCCCTGGGGGTGAGTGCGGTTCCCACTCGCGCCGGAGACGACTGGCAACCGCTGATGGCAGCCATGCCCGATTTTTCGGAAGCGGCAAACGCCCCCAGACCGATCGAAATCGATGTCAGTCGGGGTATCGTTCGCTTGTTCTTACCGGGATTTACGAAGAAGCAGGTGAAGCTGATTCAGTCCGGACCGGAAGTGACCATTGAAGCGGGCGATCGTCGTCGCAACATCTTCCTCCCCCCCCAGTTGCAAGGACGACCGGTTACCGGTGCGAAATTCCAAGACCAATATCTGATTATTGCTTTTTAGTCTCCATCTCCCCCGGAGGAGGGCGAAGCATTTGGATATATGAGGTTTCGTTGGACCCATCATTTATCGCCCAAATGCTTTGCCCCTACAGCACCCCCATCCTCATCTCTCCCAATGGAGTCTCTTCTCGCTTCTCTGATTCTTTCCCTTTCTACGAATATCGATAACTTAGCTATCGGGGTTGCCTATGGTGTCCGAGGGTTTGCTGTCGGTTGGGGGGCGAACTTAATCATTGCCCTACTCTCGGGTGTGAGTACCTTCGTGTCGATGTCGGCTGGGGATTGGGTGAGTCGGTTTCTGCCGGAGAATGTGGCTGGGGCGATCGGGAGTGGGATTTTAGTGGCTGTCGGCATCTGGGGATTGTGGGATGCCTTGCAACTTCAAGCAGATATCGGTGACGAACTCGAATCCGAGGCGATCGCAGACACGGGGATCGACCCAGCAATGCGTCAGATTTCTCTGGCTAATGCCTTAATTTTGGGTTTGGCATTGACGGTGACGAATCTGGGAACGGGAATTGGGGCGGGAATGGCACAACTCAATCCCAGTTTGACGAGTAGTTTGAGTTTTGGTTCGAGTTTATTGACGATCGGGGGTGGGGTATTTTTGGGGCAACTGTTCTCGTCTTTGCGATCGGGCGGCAGATTGGATATTGTGTCGGGGTTGCTGTTGATTGGGTTAGGCGTGTATGAGTATGTTTTTAATTAAGCTGAATTTTAGGTCAACTTAATTGAAGAATTGCGCACTGGTGTGGCACGACTAAAACAGTGCATGAGAATTTGGGCGACGTGCGTCCAAAGTTGGTATCCGAGCGTTTTCTTAATGCATTATTTTAGCTGTGCCACGCCACGATAGCAGGGATTTAGAGCAGAGACTCAGATCCTAAAGAATGGTGCCCGTTCTCAGCCAGATATAGGGTTTGAGATGAATCGGCAAACTCGATGCCGATCTCCTCGATCGTCGCCATGATTTTGAGTAATAACTCTTCTTGAGTTCTCAAGAATTCTTCCTGAATCCTCTGATAGGTGGAGTTATCTTTAATGAGAATATGGGCGAAGATAGCCACATCGAGGGAGGAGTCGCTCACATGAACTAAGTGAACTCGTTCTTTGATGACCAGGGGATAACGATCGAGCAAACTGCGCAGGGTTTCGAGCAGATCGTTTAACTGCTTGCGGGTCGTACCTGGATCCAAATTGAGGGTTAACTCTAGCAAAGACCGATCGCGCTGGCTGTAGTTCACCAGTTGGGAAGTGGAAAACTGGGTATTGGGAACGGTCACCAGATTGCGATCGCGGGTACGAATGTAGGTCGCTCGCAGTCCAATATCTTCGACGGTGCCAGTGATGCCGCCAAATTCGCAAAAGTCACCCCCTTTAACAGGGCGATCGATGAGGAGGGTAATCCCGCCGATCACGTTTTCCACATAGGGCTTAGCCCCCAAACCAATGGCGATACTACTGACCCCCAAACTGGCAAACAGGGGAGCCACGGGAATTCCCAAACGATTGCCGCCCCAGTAAATAATGGTAGCAGCGGCCAAAACCCCCAAGATGCGAAATCCATTGCGCACCATCATCGCTTCGAGGGGCTTATCTTGAAAGCGAGAAGAGGTAATAATCGTTTTGCCGATCGCATTGGTGAAAATAAAAGCCAACCACGTTCCGACGATGAATAAGAGGGCTTCAATGGCGATCGACGAGACCCGCTCGATACCGCCCGTAATATTGAGAAAATATTTGATGTGGAGTTCCGCACCGTAGAAAGTGGCGAGGATGGCAGCCGGCAAACACAATCCCATCCACGCACTTGCCAGACTGTCGGAATCGAGACGGCTTTTCTTGCGCCATCGATAAACCGAAACGACGATCGCCAACACTAACACCAGATCGAGGATAAACCCAAACCACTGCCACAGGGTTTGCTCGAAGTACACCTTGTTACTCCACTGGGGCAGCCAATAACTCCATTTAGGAGGTAATAATCCCCCAGCTGTGGTGATGTAAAAGTTGTAAAACCCTTCAGAAGCCCCGTCTTTGTACGGTAGAGCTCGCACTTCGCGATAATATTTATCTAAGTACTTGACGGTGTCGGGAGAAAAAAGGAACTCATCGGTATAGCGACCGCGATTACTTTTGACGATCGCGATTTCCGTATTGGGAATCTCCCATCGCTCGAAATCGGGATCGGCCGCAACATCGCCTCGATCGGGAATGCGCTCGAACGCGGGTAAGGTAATGCGATCGAGAATTTCTTTGAGCTTCAGGGCCGATTCCAATCCCTCTCGCGCTTTATTGGCTTCGGGCACGTCCTCTAAATTGAGGGTACGCACGGCTCGCTCCATGGCTTCTTCGGCGTGGGCGGCGAGTTGCTTCACTTGAGATGAGTTAAACAAACCTCCTTCTTGCTGCGATTGCTCCCGAGCTTCCATCAACAGCTCGTAGGCATCGTTCGTATTATCCAAAAACTGCTCCAACGTCGCCTGAGGGCTGATGGTTTTTGGCGGTGCGAGGGGATTGATTTCGGCATGAGACATCCCGATCGTCAATTGAGAAAGCGCCACGATCGCCATGGCCGCGATCGCCCGCAGTAGAAAATGCTTAACTTGTTTCATGCTGACTCTCGATAGGTAATACAATACCCGATTGAAAAAACTCACTGATGTAGAGCGTGAAGTGGCTTCCACAACCATGAGGCTGCATTGCTGCCTACTTCAACTATATCCATCACGATTTTCTGTTTGTACTTCCCCACCCCTCCCACCCGATATTCCCCGAATGGTGCGAGGGGTTCGATGGTGCCATGACCCATCGGAACGATCGATTGAGCGAGGATAACGATCGCCATGGCTGCGATCGCTCGCACTCGAAGTTGCTTGACTTGTTTCATCTTCAAGATCGAGAGTTCTCCCGAATAGACATTTCTAGCAAGTAGAAACTCACCCTTAACTGTGCAAAGCTCTCAAACGGGTTTCCGGATCGAATCAACTCAATCGTCAGCCAACATGAAGATATCCTGGACCGATTGCTGTCGATGAGACCCCAGAGCGTTCGGCTCTTCACTCTGAAGTCTGGATATCGAGCCGGATCGGATCTGAGTCAATTCACGTGCTCGTTAAGAGAGCGACTATTTGATTTATGGATATGTTTATGGAGATGCTTGCGGAAACAGAATTTTTATATTCCCTATCCCCAAGCTAGCAAAACTTTCAACTACACAGCTCGCCAACGACGAGCGAACCAGAGATACAGATGAGTTCCAATACGATGGCAAAATTGTTGAGTTTTAAAGCATTTTTCCGTCAAGAAAGTGCCTCGAGCTCCAACGAAGTAGAAGCAAGACTCGCGTGTTGTGTAGATGGCATCCGATGGCATTCGTCTTTTTGCCGATCGCGATTGCTCGGTATTGCCAGTAGTATAGCCGTAAATGCCGATCGATGCTGTTGCGAATCGGATCGAGGGTCGATTTTTGGCGAAGGGATTTGAGAGTCGACCTCCAGGATTTTCCCCCTCCGACCTCTGTCTCGATTTAACAATTTCACACTTTGGAACCGATCGAGCCGGAGACGATCCGAGTGGCAAAATTTGTCTATCTATGTTAAGACCATACATCCAATGATGGACTGCTCGAGGGCTAAACATTTCCGGGCGACTTTTCGACGATCGAGATGGATGAAAACAATCTGGAAATCAGGTCACCGACTCGATGTTGGTGAGTTCGATCGTCAGACGCGAACTCGCGAAAAGTTAGGCTAACCTTGAATTATCATCCCGATCCGCTTAAGCTCTCGATCCGCTCCCAAGGACTCGTGCCGATCGAGGAATAACCGGGTTGGGGAAGACTTCGCGAGGGAGTTTTTGGAGATGGACCTGGAGCGATCGCCTCAAAGCAGCCGTGGCTCGAGCTGTGACTTGAAGTTTGCGATCGACCTCGCCATTTAGTTACGACTTTGCGAATGTTTGAATTAGACCGCGACCCTTTTACCGTGCATTTTCCAAAGCTATGAACGAGGTTTTTGTCTCTTATTCCCGTCGCAATAAAACCTTTGTCCAAAAGTTGTATGACGCCTTCAAAAATATCAACCGCAATGTCTGGGTAGATTGGGAAGATATTCCCCCTAACGCTGACTGGCGCAAAGAAATTTATCGAGGAATTGAAGCGGCTGAGAGTTTCGTTTTCGTTCTGAGTCCCGCGTCGGTAGCTTCCGTAGTCTGTGGCGAGGAAATCGACTATGCCATCGCCCATAACAAGCGCCTAATTCCCATTGTCTGCGAAGAAGTTTCCTACGACGAAGTGCATCCGGAACTGGCTAAACTCAACTGGATTTTCTTTCGGGAAATCGATCGCTTCGACAGTGCCTTTGAAAAACTCATCGAAACCATCGATACCGATCTCGACTACATTCGCGCTCATACCCGCCTCCTCAAAAGAGCGATCGAATGGGACGAGAAAAATCGCGATAACAGTTTTACCCTGCGGGGAAACGACCTCAAAAATGCCGATCGTTGGCTTGGCGAAAGCGAGAGCAAACAACCCGAACCCACCCCCCTTCACGCTCAATACATCCTCGCCAGCGATCTCCAGCAGCGACAGCGACAGAGTTTTTCCCTGGTCGGTGTGGCTGTCGGGTTAGTGGTCACCACGATTCTGGCTCTGTTTGCCGTCCAAGAACGGAGCAAGGCCATCCAAGAGCGCAATTACGCTCGCGAACAGAGCGTGCGCGCCCTCACCGCCCTCTCTGAAGCCAGACAGCTCACCGATGACGGTCTCGAAGCCCTTCAATACGCCGTCCAAGCCGCCAAGCACCTGGATAACGATCGCGCTTTCCCAGAAGACTTGGTCGAAGAAACCAGGACAACTCTTCGCGAAACGGTCTATAACAACCAAGAGCTAAACCGCCTTGACGGCCACGAAGACCAAGTCAACCGGATCGCATTTTCCCCCGATGGAGAAACCCTCGCTTCAGCGAGCGATGACAATACCGTTCGCATCTGGAAAATCAATGGCGAGATATTGCAGATTTTAAAGCACGACGACAACGTCAGACGAGTCGCATTTTCCCCAAATGGGCAAACCGTGGCTTCGGCATCCAAAGATAAGACCGTCAAAATTTGGCGCGTTGAAGATGGAACCCTGTTGCAAACCTTGCGCCATGATGCCCACGTTCGAGCGGTTGCGTTTAGTGCGGATGGCGAACTGATCGTCACCGGAGATAGTGATGGCAACTTGCGGTTGTGGAAGTCGAGCGGTGAATTACTCACCACCTTCAGCGGTCATCGCAGCGAAATCAACGATGCCGCTTTTAGTCCCGTCAATCGCACCTTTGCCACCACCAGCCACGACCGGCAAGTGAAACTCTGGGATGCCAGTGCAATTTTAGCTCGGAAGGGAGACAATGCCGATCCCCAACCCCTACAAGAGTTTATCGGTCACAGCGACAAAGTTTGGGATGTGGATTTCTCCAGCGACGGACAGTTACTCGCCACGGCCAGTTCCGATAACACCGCTAAAATTTGGAACTTGGACGGAACGAACAAAAACACCCTCGAAGCCCATACCAACTGGGTGCGGAGCGTGTCGTTTTCACCAGACGGGAAGGTACTCGTGACTGGCAGCGATGATAATACGGTCAAACTCTGGAGTCAGAGGGGCATCCTCTTGAAAACCTTTATCGGTCACGATGCCAGCGTGCGCAGCGTTGACTTTGCAACTGACGGTAAAAGTATTGCCTCTGCGAGTGACGACTCGACCATTCGCTTGCGCAGTATTGAAGGAGCTGTCGTTGAAATTTTGCAAGGACATCGTTCGGGGGTTAAAGGAGTTCGCTTCAGTCCCAATAACTTGATTGCATCGGTCGGGACTGGTAAAACCCTAAAAATCTGGGCTAGAGATGGGGCGAAACTCTTGCAAAGTGTGGAATACCAATCCGGAATGCGAAATGTCAATTTCACTGCGGACGGTGAGTTTGCAATTACAGCCGGTTACGACAACGAGTTGCAACTATGGGACTTAGAGGAGATTCTCAAATCCGATGATGCCAAGCCAATTCGTCGTTTTGTCGGTCATACTTCAACGGTGAAAAACCTGAGTATTTCCCCAGATAGTCAACTAATGGCCTCGGCTGGTGCGGATGGTACCATGCGTCTGTGGAAAATTAGCGATGGGACGCTCTTGCAAACCTTCGAGGATATTCACCAACCGGAAGTGACGGATGTGAGTTTTTCTCCCGACGGTTCCTATATTGTTTCCGCTGGGGGGGATGGTCTGGTCAAGGTTTGGTCGGTGGAGGGGGAGTTGAAGCAGGAATTCGAAGCCCACGACGAGTGGATTAACGCCATCTATTTCAGCCCCAACGACCAGTTTTTAGCCACAGCGAGCGGCGATAAAACCATTCGCCTGTGGCGCTGGAAAGACGGTCAGTTCGATGCAACCCCTGCCGCGATTCTTGAAGGTCACACCGATTGGGTGTGGGATGTAACCGTCTCTCAAGACAGCGACATCATTGCCTCCGCTGGGAAGGATAATACCGTTCGCTTGTGGGATACGGAAGGGAATTTGTTGAAAACCCTGGCCGCTCATAAAAACTGGGTGCGTGCGGTGAGCTTCAGTCCCGACGGTCAAAAGCTGGCGTCTGCGAGTGCCGATAAGACGATCGTTCTGTGGGATGTGGATTCGTTGGAGAAGCTGCAACAGTCCTCTCAGGATATTGGACTCGATCGATTGTTGGTGTTGGGTTGCGATATGCTCGGCGATTATCTAGCGACAAATCCGACATTAACCCCATCGGATAAAGCGATGTGCGATGGCATTTAGTTGTTTTCGGGAGATGGGGTGTGGGGTGTGGGGTGTG
>NZ_JBRJXU010000131.1:0-4315 GCF_057467645.1 Zarconia sp. | reverse complement strand
TCCCCATTCCCCATTCCCCCAACAATTCATATGACCAATTTGCCTCAACTTCCTGCCGATTTATTGACCCCAGAAGAAGCCGTACAAGTGGATGCATCACTAATGTCTTCTCAGGAAAAATTTGCAACGCGATTGGCGATTTACGCTTTACGATCGCTCGATCGCATTGCTCGAGAAACTCGAAAACCGATCGATTCGATTACCCCCGAAGAAATCGGCACTTGGATCGCGAGCGATCTCACCCGACAAGGGCAAATCGATCTCGATTCAAGTTTTGCCAGCTTCTTTACCCACTTGATTCTGTCTTCGATGCGCCCTCTCCAACAAGCCGCGCGGGATGCGGAAGTGGAGATCGAACAGTTGAGCGTCCCCCAAGTTATTACCTGGTTCGAGGGAGAAGCCGCGCGGGCACTCGGGAAAAATACGCAATCGGAATGAAATTTCTTAGAAGTTATTCCCAAATGAGTGGCGTTACTACCTATACCGAGGGAGGTAGGTTCGAGCTATAGTAAAAGTGAAATCATAGCCGCGCGCTGGGTGAGCCACGATCCGTGAGTTATTGCCTCAACCCCAAATGTCCCGATCCTTCTAACCAACCCAATCCTAAAGAACGCAACTGTCCTCACTGCGGTTCGGACTTGCTTCTAAACGGTCGCTATCGTGCTGTCAAAATGCTTGGCAGCGGTGGCTTTGGAAAAACCTTCGAGGTGGAAGAGAGCGGTGAATTAAAAGTTCTTAAGGTTCTCTACAAAAACCATCCCAAAGCCGTTTCTTTGTTCAAACAAGAAGCAAAGGTTTTGTGTCGCCTTAACCATCCAGGCATTCCCAAAGTGCGAGAAAATGGCTATTTCGTGTTTTGGCCCAAGGATAGCAAAGAGCCGGTGCATTGCCTGGTGATGGAAAAAATTGACGGGCTAAACTTAATGGAATGGCTGCGAATGCGGCGCAACGAACCGATCGATCGGGCTCAAGCAGTTGAATGGCTCAAGCAGTTGGTGGAAATTTTAGAACAAGTTCACCAACAGCACTATTTCCACCGGGATATTAAACCCCACAACATCATGCGCCGTCCTCAGGGGCAGTTGGCGCTGATCGATTTTGGCACGGCGCGGGAAGTGACGGGAACTTATCTCAACAAAGTCGGCGGCGGACAAAACGTTACCGAGATTATTTCTGCCGGATACACTCCCCCAGAACAAATCAACGGTAAGGCGGTGCCTCAATCGGATTTCTACGCCCTGGGTCGGACGTTCGTGTACTTGCTCACGGGCAAGCGACCCACGGAATTTCCCGAGCATCCGCGTACGGGTAAATTGATTTGGCGCGATAGTGCCCCCCAAATTCCCGACGGACTCGCCGATGTGATCGATTACATGATGGCACCGTTTCCGGGCAATCGACCCCAACACGCCCAGATGATTTTAAAGTCCCTCGCGGAAGTCGAGCCGATGCTCGATAAGGTCTCTCGGGATAGAGTAATCCGAGGCACCGGCGCGCGCTACACGGGTGGAACGGGTTCGTCGGTCACGGGCAGCCGGAGAATGGATATCTCCGGGTTTCCCGGTGCCAATTCGGGCTTTGGGACGGGTGCTTCGGGATTGAGATCGGGTGCTTCGGGATTTCGCTCCCAAAGTTGGGGCGAGCGATGGCTCGATCGGATGCGCGCTCCGATTCAGTCTTCAGCTTTCGAGTCGATTAAACCCTTTGCAATTGGCGGTTTGCTGGTGGGACTCGTCGCCACTCAAGCTTACGGCTACTGGCGCTACAGTGCGTTTCCCATCAATCCCATTCGCGTGGTGGCGAATTTACCAAGCAGTTGGTTTTTGCGCAAAACCCTCAACCAGGAAGGGGAAGTCAAATCCATTGCGGCGAGTCCGAACGGTAAGATGCTCGCCAGCGGGAGTTTCGGCACGATTCGACTCTGGAATCTCGACTCGGGAGAAGATCCCAAAATCCTCGCCGCTCATAATAACTGGATCGAGGCCCTCAAAATCGATCCCACCGGTCAAATCCTTGCCAGTGGCAGTGCCGATAAAACCATCCGCCTCTGGAACGTCGATTCGGGCATCCGTCGCTTGACCTTGACCGGACACGACGGTACGGTCAACGCCCTTGCTTTTAGCAGCGATGGTAAAATGCTCGCAAGCGGCAGCGCAGATCGAACGATTCAGCTGTGGGATATTGCAAGTGGAGTGCGCTTCGCGACCCTCTCGGGTCATAGCGGGGCAGTGAATGCCGTGGCGATTTCTCCCGACGATCGCATTCTCGTCAGTGCCAGCGACGATAAAACCATCAAAGTTTGGGATCTCGATCGGGGTATCCTAATGAGAACCCTAACCGGTCACATCGGTGGAGTTCGGGATATCGCCATTAGCCCCGACGGCAAACTTCTCGCGAGCGCCAGCAGCGACAATACGTCGAGTGTCTGGGATCTCGAAACGGGCAAACGGCTGCATTCTTTCATCGGCCATCGGAGCTGGGTGAGGGCAGTGGTTTTTAGTCCTGACGGTCAGTCGGTCGTCAGTGCCGCAGATGCCATTGAAGTTTGGCGAGCGGACACGGGAGAAAGCCTGCGGACTCTACGGGGTGGCGATAGCTGGATCGAAGACCTTGCCGTTCGTTCTGATGGGACGATTGTCAGTGGTTCTCACGATCGAACGATTAAAATTTGGCGGTTGCCCGATTGAGCGACCCGATCCAAAGGCGATCGCACCGAACTCGCGCCGATCGCTCTCGCTCTTTCCAACGACTTAGGAAAAAAGGAAAAGACCTATGGAATCCATGTTGGCTGCATTCATTTTGTTAGCAACAGGCTACGTTGCTGGCGGGGTCAAAATTATCAATCAAAGCAATCAGGCTTTGGTCGAACGATTGGGAAAATATCAAAAAACCCTCGATCCGGGCATTAACTGGGTCGCTCCAATTCTCGACACCATCGTGTGGGAAGATACGGTGCGCGAGCAGTTCTTGGAGGTAGACGAGCAACAAGCCCTTACCCGAGATAACGTCGCCCTAAAAGTGAAGACAGTGGTGTACTGGAAAATCTTGGAACTCAGAGATGCCTATTACACCGTCGATAACGTTCAAGAAGCCATTAAAAACCGCGTCACCACTGCCTTGGGCGCAGCAATCGGTCGTCGGGAACTCGACCAAGCCGTTTCCTCCCGCGACGAAATCAACAAGGAATTATTGCGCCATCTCGATGAGGAAACCGAAGGATGGGGGGTGAAAATTACCCGCGTTGACGTGCAAAATCTCCTGCCCTCGGCAACGGTGATCGAGTCGATGGAACAGGAACGGGCCGCTGAAATTGAAAAACGCGCGGAAATTCTGCAAGCAGAAGGTACCGGGGAATATTTGCGAGCGATCGCCCGCGCTCTGGCTTCGGAAGATACACCGCCCACGAGTCAGGAAATGTTACATTTCTTGCTGACCGATCGCTACGTGGAAGCCGTGCAGAAACTTAGCGAAAGTGACAATGCCAAGATCGTCTTCATGGACCCGAAAGCCATTAACGAAGCTCTAGAACCGGTCATGGGAGGCGATTTAGCATCCATGCCTAAAGTCTCTGGCGGACCCAAAACCAGCCCGAATTTAGGGAAAAACTAGAACCCGATCGCACTCATGAAAAGCGACGGTTCGAGGGGAAGGAGGAAAGGTTATCTCAAACCCTGCACCTTCTTCCCCAATCTTGAGGGCACTGTTTCGATTTCAGCTCCCTCCAATTTGTTGGAGTTGAGAAAAGATTAAAATTCGATCGAGCAGACGAAAATCATCACCGATCTTGTGAGGATCGAGGTCTCGCAACGAGATCGAAATTGGCACATCTTTTTGAAATCATGGTTTGACGTTTCGATCGATTAAATTTTTCTAAACGCCAAACCATTAACCCTCTCCCCGAAAAATCCCATCGCTGACGCGGCAGATATCGTACATCTGAGGAACGTCGTGAACTCGCAGGATATCTGCCCCATGGGCGATCGCCGCCGAACAGGCAGCACCGGTGCCCCACACTCGCCCTTTGGGATCGTCTCGATCGAGAATGCGACCGATAAAGCTTTTTCGAGAAACTCCCACCAACAGCGGGTATCCCAGAGCGCGCAGTTTCGATAAGTTGCGCAGAATTATCAAGTTTTGCTCGTAGGTTTTGGCGAAACCGATGCCCGGATCGAGGATAATATTCCCTCGCGCGATACCCACTGCGATGCCAGCCTCTGCCTGACGTTGGAGAACCTGGCAGATTTCTCCCATCACATCCTCGTAATCCGTCAGGGTTTGCATGGTTTGGGGCGTACCCCGCATGTGCATTAAGATA
>NZ_JBRJXU010000130.1:0-39007 GCF_057467645.1 Zarconia sp. | reverse complement strand
GGGGAGATGACGACGTATTCGGCAACGACGGCAACGACAAGCTTTTCGGTCAGAATGGGGCGGACACCCTCGATGGGGGGACCGACGACGACACCCTGTTGGGGGGGAACGATGACGATTTACTCATTGGGGGGTCCGGAAACGATCGCCTCAATGGCGGTCTCGAAAACGACACCCTCATTGGGGTAGACGAAAGTTCCACCCGTCCCGGCCTGGGAGAGCGAGATGTTCTGCGGGGTCAAAATGGTGCGGATTTATTCGTCCTGGGCAATGCTGCCACTGCCTTCTACGACGACGATGGCACAACCGTTGCCGATGGAAACGTCAGTCGGGGGGTGATTCGAGATTTCGAGGTGGGGGTAGACCTCATTCAACTCCACGGCAGTGCTGGGGATTACCTATTGCGGGAAACGACCAGCGGCAATACCAAGATTTTCTACCAACCCGATGGTGAGGTGCGGGATTTGATTGGCATCGTTCGCGATACCACCGGTCTGGATTTATCTGATAGTTTCACCTTCGGGTTTGTGGGATAGCAGACTGCTCGCGGAAATCGCTGAACCCCTTACCAATAGAAGATTTCAAGGATTGTTGGGCGGATTTCCCAATCACTCTAATGAAAGGGAAAATCTCCCCAGCTCTAAAGAAAGTCAAGCAAAATCAACAAGGAAAACACAACGATGACAAGTGCAATTAATTTATCCGACCTCAACGGCAGCAACGGCTTCATCCTCAACGGCCTCGATTTTGGTGACCGATCGGGCTACTCCGTTAGCAGCGCGGGGGATGTGAACGGCGACGGCTTCGATGACATCATTATCGGGGCAAATATTGCCGACCCCAATGGTAATCTTGATGCCGGAGAAAGCTACGTGGTCTTCGGCAAAAGTGGGGGGTTCTCTTCGAGTTTGGACCTATCGAGTCTCGACGGCAGCAACGGCTTCACCATCAATGGCATCAATGCTTTTGACGTTTTGGGTGGTTCCGTCAGCAGCGCGGGGGATGTGAACGGCGACGGCTTCGACGACATCATTCTCGGGGCAACTGGTGCCGATCCTAATGGCAACGATAGTGCCGGACAAAGCTACGTCGTCTTCGGCAAAAGTGGAGGGTTCTCGTCAAGTTTGGAATTGTCTGCCCTTGACGGCAGCAACGGCTTCACCATCAACGGCTTCGATGGGGGGGACCGTTCGGGTCGTTCCGTCAGCAGCGCCGGAGATGTGAACGGCGACGGCTTCGATGACATTATTATCGGGGCATCAAGTGCCGACCCCAATGACAATGGTAGTGCAGGACAAAGCTATGTCGTCTTCGGCACGAGTGGGGGAGTCTCATCAAGTTTGGACTTATCGAGTCTCGACGGCAGCAACGGCTTCATCCTCAACGGCATTGATTCTGCTGACTTTTCGGGGAATTCCGTCAGTAGCGCGGGGGATGTGAACGGTGACGGCTTCGACGACATTATTATCGGGGCATATGGTGCCGACCCCAATGGCAACGAGCGTGCTGGAGAAAGTTACGTCGTCTTCGGCAAAAGTGGAGGGTTCGCGGCCAGTTTGGACTTATCGAGTCTCGACGGCAGCAACGGTTTCACCATCAATGGCATTGATGTTTTTGACTTTTCGGGTTTTGCCGTCAGCAGTGCGGGAGATGTCAACGGCGACGGCTTCGACGACATCATTATTGGGGCACGTGTTGCTGACCCCAATGGCAACGCTCAGGCTGGAGAAAGTTACGTCGTCTTCGGCAAAAGTGGGGGTTTCTCTTCGAGTTTGGACTTATCGAGTCTCGACGGCAGCAACGGTTTCACCATCAATGGCATCGATACTTATGACTATTCGGGTCGTTCCGTCAGCAGCGCGGGAGATGTGAACGGCGACGGCTTCGACGATCTCATTATCGGGGCAGATGGTGCCGGCCCCAATGGCAATAGTTATGCCGGAGAAAGTTACGTGGTTTTCGGCTCTAGTGGGGGTTTCTCTTCGAGTTTGGACTTATCGAGTCTCGACGGCAGCAACGGTTTTATCCTCAACGGCATTGATACTGGTGACTATTCGGGTCGTTCCGTCAGCAGCGCGGGAGATGTCAACGGTGACGGCTTCGATGACATCATTATCGGGGCAATTTATGCTGCCCCCAATGGCAACTATGGTGCCGGAGAAAGCTACGTAGTCTTTGGTGCTGAGTTTTTCGTCACCCCAGGGGATGACGAGCGCACCTTAAACGCCAACAACAACACTCTCGATGCCTTGGCGGGTAACGATACCATCCGCGCGCGCGGGGGAGATGACGACGTATTCGGCAACGACGGCAACGACAAGCTTTTCGGTCAGAATGGGGCGGACACCCTCGATGGGGGGACCGACGACGACACCCTGTTGGGGGGGAACGATGACGATTTACTCATTGGCGGGTCCGGAAACGATCGCCTCAATGGCGGTCTCGAAAACGACACCCTCATTGGAGTCGACGAAACGGCGGCGAGTCCGGGTCTGGGAGAGCGAGATGTTCTGCGGGGTCAACAGGGTGCTGATTTATTCGTTCTGGGCAATGGCACTACGGTCTTCTACGACGACGATGGCATAACCGTGGCCGATGGAAACGTCAGTCGGGGGGTGATTCGAGATTTTGAGGTGGGGATAGACGAGATTCAACTCCACGGGAATGCTGGGGATTACGTATTGCGGGAAACGGCAAGCGGCAATACCAATATTTTCTACCAACCCGACGGGGAGGTGCGGGATTTGATTGGCATCGTTCGCAATACCACCGGACTTGATTTATCCGATAGTTCCACCTTCGGGTTTGTGGGATAGCAGATTGCTCGTGGAAATCAACCAAACCCTCCCTCAACATGGGGGGTTTGCCCGTTTTGGCAAGAAGCTCGCGCTGTACCGTTAGATCGAGTTTGGTTAAACACTTATAATTCTGGTGAAAGCGATCGACGCTAGCTCTCGGGAGCGTGTGGGAGCACAGGGAGAGTATGGGAGAAGAGATTCAGCGCAATCGCAGCAATTGTAACGAATTATCCGAACTTGATATTATGATGATTCAACCCAATTTGAGACGATCGCTGGGTTCGCAATTCGCCAGGTTGGCACAGCAAGGTCGGTGGGGTTGGCTGGGAGTCGCGATCTTATAGCCGTCGCCACGACCGGCGCGGACAACACCGGATAATTGTGTCATTAACCCGCGCTCGATTTTTCCCCCCCTGCCTCCGATGCCCCCTTCGCCCCCCTTTCCCACCTTCACAAGTGTCCTAATGACGATGGCGGTTGCGATACTGCTGCCTGCGTGTACCGAGAATCAGCCCCCAACGGCTTCAGTTGGGAGAATCGCGGCCATTTCCTCGAAGCCAACCTGGGCTTTCGATCCGCCTCCCGATACCTACAGCGATGAAGCCCTGCTGGATTTACGATCGCTCAACGAAACCGTCGCCGGGGAATCCGGCTTCGTTCGCCTGTCCTCAGACGGGGAGGATTTTGCCAAAGGCAATGGCACCCCAATTCGCTTCTGGGCGGTTAACTCCACGGTTTGGAAGCAGGGACCGGAGGCCCTGGCCGACCACGCCCGATTCCTCGCCAAGCGGGGGGTGAACGCCGTTCGCTGGCACGGTCAAATTCATCCCAAAACCGAAGACTCTCAGTTAGCGGATATCGATGAAGGCGCGCGGGAAAAACTGTGGCAGTTGGTGGCGGCAATGAAAAAAGAGGGTATCTACACGACGATTTCCCCCTACTACGCCCAAACCGTCAAATCGCAGCCGAATTGGGGAACTCCCCGCGACAGCAAAGATCTGCAGGGATTGCTGTTTTTCGATCCTGAAGTTCAGGAAGCCTATAAAAGCTGGCTGCGGGCTATTTTCGAGCCGGTAAATCCCTATACGGGGGTCGCCCTCAAGGACGAACCGGCTGTGGCGATCGTTCAGTTGCAAAACGAAGATTCGCTGCTATTTTGGACGGTGAATAACATTCAAGGTCGCGATTTGGAGTTGTTCGCAGGGCAATTCGCTCAGTGGCTGGAAGCGAAATACGGTTCTCTAGCCGAGGCATCCCAGGCGTGGCAAGGAATTGAGTTAGAGGGAGACGATTTCGATCGAGGAACAGTTGCGTTCTATCCGTTGAGCGAAATGACTCGTGCGGGACAACCCAACACCGGAAAAGGGAAGCGTTTGGCCGACCAAACCCAGTTTTGGACCCAAACCATGGGCGAGTTCAATCGAGAAATGGTGCGTTTCCTGCGAGAAGAGATCGGCGTTAAACAACTCATCAACGCCGGTAACTGGAAAACGGCCGATCCCGTCCGACTCAACGATGCCGAACGCTATTCCTACACGCCGGCAGAAGTTATCGGTGTCAATCGTTACTATAACGGCGGCTTTCACGAAGGGAAACATCGGGGTTGGGCGATCGTCAATGGAGACAAGTTCGCCGATCGATCCGTTCTCTTCCATCCCGACAAATTCCCCCTGAATATCAAGCAAGTCAGCGGACATGCGACGATCGTTCCGGAAAGTTCTTGGGTTCCCCCCCTCGGCTACCAATCGGAAGGTCCGTTTTTGGTAAGCGCGTTTCAGTCTCTTGGGGGGGTGGACGGACTGTATTGGTTTTCTATCCGGGAACCCCAGTGGCAGCAACCGGCCTCTGCCAACAGATTGTTGCCTTCCATCGGCAAGTGGGTCGTCAATACGCCCGAACTGCTGGGGAATTTCCCGGCAGCAGCTTTGATGTACCGTCGCGGCTATCTCCAAGAAGGGCAGCCAGTGGTGCGGGAACAACGCAGCCTCGAGGATTTGTGGAACCGCCGTCCGCCCCAGATTTCGGAAACTCGCAGCTTCGATCCCAACCGCGATCGAACCCCAGAACGCGATCGAACTCAAGAACGAACGACCGTGCATCCCCTGGCGTTTTTAGTGGGACCGGTGGAAGTGGAATACGATGGTGACCCCGCAGCCAGCGAGGCGATCGACTTTCAAGGGTATATCGATGAAAATGCCCAGATTCTGCGATCGATTACCGATGAGGTGGTTTGGGACTACGGCAAGGGGATTTGTACGGTAGATGCCCCCAAAGCTCAGGGGGCTACGGGATTCCTCGATCGAGAATCACAAATCGAGCTGACGGACGTCACCATTGTTTCGGGTAACGAATACGCAACGGCTTTAGTCGTTTCCGTCGATGACAAACCGATTTCCCAATCCGAGAATATTCTAGTCCAGGTGGGGACGATCGCCCGACCCACGGAATGGAAGCAGCGCCAAGTCACCTGGGAAGATAATAAGGGACGAGAACGACAGGGTTTTGAGGTGGTCGACTACGGCAGTGCGCCCTGGCAAATCATTGAAAACGATTTGACGTTGAGGATCGATAACTCCAAGATCGATCGCGCGATCGTTTTGGATGCCAACGGGATGGCAACGGGAGAAATCGAATTAACTCGCGAAGGCGATCTCGTTCGCATTTCGATGCCGGTAGATGCGAAATACTTGATGTTGAAATCGGGAAGTTAATAGACGCCATGTGCAACTTAATTCTCCAAAATCCTCTCGCACGGGGGGAAGGGGGAAGAGGGAAGGGGAAAAAAGGGATAAGTCTACTCGCTCACCATATGGCGCGCGCAAAAAGAGCGCACACCGCGTAAATAGGGTACTAGATATTGTTCGTTTCTGCCCAATTTTTGAGTTCTTCCAAAAAGCCGAGCGCCGTTGTGCCAAAATCCGTGAGTTGATACGTAACTGCAATAGGCCGATCGCTGACAACCTCGCGGTTCACTAAGCCTGCTGCTTCCATTTCGCGGAGTCGCTGCGTCACCATCTTTTTGCTCGCACCTCCGAGTTGACGCGCTAAATCATTGAAGCGTACTGGACCATCTTTAAGATGCCAGAGAATCGATCCTTTCCATTTTCCGCCCAAAACTCTCATGCCCCGTTCGATCGGGCAGGGTTCTAGACACGGCTTCACGGCATGCTTGCGACCTTGTTTATCAATGTCGATCTCTAACAACCTTCCCATAAAAGTGTGGTTACTAAAAGTAAACTAGTTGACTCTCGTGACTGGTCTGACTATGTTAAGTCATGTCAGCCGCAAATGTCATGAAGTCTGCCTTGTCTTGAGCTTTCCTATCGTGTTTATTTTCTAGCTCTGAGGAGGAAACCCCGATGCCGACCCCCGAGATCCATCTCTACACCGCTTCCACCATGAATGGCTGGAAACCTGTCATTTTTCTCGAAGAAGCCGAGATCGAATATGACTTAACCTATATCGACTTTGGGAAAAAGGAGCAAAAGTCCGATTGGTATATGCGGCTCAATCCCAATGGCCGTATTCCGACAATTGTCGATCGCGGCAATGAAGATTTTGTTGTTTTTGAATCCGGTGCAATTCTTTGGTATTTAGCGCAGAAATACCAGAAGTTTCTGCCCACAGGTGAAAAGGCGAAATCGCAAGCGTTGCAATGGCTGATGTTTCAAATGTCTGGTATTGGTCCCATGATGGGCCAAGCGATGTACTTTCAGCGCATCGCGGCCCCTAAAGGCAACGAAGACCCCTATGCCATCGATCGCTATGTGAAGGAGTCTCGACGGTTGCTAGAGGTTCTCGATAAGCAACTGACCGGTAAAGCCTATATATTAGGCGACGATTTCACCATTGTTGATATCGCCACCTATCCTTGGGCGCGGTCTTACCCTTGGGCCAAGGTTTCAGTAGAAGGGCTCGAGAACTTGAAAGCTTGGTTCGATCGCATCGATGCTCGCCCGGCCACCCAAAAGGCTCTCACCATTCCCAAACCTTTTCCTGCATTCTTTGGCAAAGGCGATGAAGCTGCTTCCCAAGCTGAAAATGCCTCTCGTTTCTAACCCTGAAGTTGCGATCTTGTCCTACCCCAATCCCCCTATTCTGAATTAATTAACGTGAATTCGGGTTAAGACACAGCCGGAAATAGCGACCCCCGGAGAAGTTCGAGCGGTCTGGGGGTTCGAGATCGTGTTGGGACGGACTCGAATCTATAGCTGTAGCCACATTGGTTAGGACGCTACTTGCTTGAGAACAGCTTCCATTGCATCGCGTAAACTCTCTGAATGATTTAACCGTTTGCGAATCCGACTTCCCGGCCATGCCCAGCACAAATCAGATGCGATTCAGGTCGGGGGAATAGGGAGGCAAATACACGACCTGACACCCAGCAGACTCAATTAATTGGGCAATCCGACCGCCATGATGAAAAGTGGCATTATCGATAATTACCCACTCACCCGGACGTAAAACAGGAATCAAGCAAGTTTCTAGCCAAATTTCAAATACCGTGCGATTACAAGCTCCCTCAATCGTAAAAGGTGCAATTAATTGACGATCGCGATAGCCAGCAATCATATTAATGCGTCCCTGCCTCCGACCCGATTTGAGATCGTAGAACCTGTCCCCACTTGGTGCATACCCATAACCATAATTGTCTCGTTCATCCATACCCGACTCATCGACATAAACTAGGTGAGGAGCTGTTGGGTCTCCTAGTTGTTCTCGGAAAGCAGCTCGTTTGGCTTCGTCTCGTTGGGAATACCCATACGTTTTTTTTTCCGGGTCAAACCAATTTTTTGTAATGCCCGTGAAATCGTGCGCTGACTCATCTCCCCTTCCCATAACTGTGCCATTTGGGTTTGAGTTTTGTCCCCATGAGTGTTGACAAAAGTCCTAAACTTCTCCCAATCCTGGATACGGTGATTCTGCCGGGACACTGACCTGGGTTTGGGCTTCACATCGCCCGTTTCAGCTTTGCGCGCTCCACCACAAATTAATCGTATTGCGACTGATATTGAACAGTTGACTGGCCTCACTTTTCTTGAGACCGTTTAACTCAATCGCTTCTATGACTTTTCGCCGGAAGTCATTACTGTAGGGTTTCGCCATCACAACTCAGTAGCAAGAATCAGAATACTCTTAGTCTATGTCCTAACCAAGATGGCTACAGCTATAGCACACCACACTAGAGTCAATCTCTTCTTCGGGTGAGGGGGAAACTCCATTCCCCATTCCCCGTTCCCCATTCCCTATTCCCCACCTTCACCGGAAACTGCCTTATCCCGAACTGACGTTAATTAAAAAAGAGGCGTTCCGGCTGCAAACAGCCGCGATCGCCCCTCCAGGATATTCGATAAATCGCCAATAGACGAGATCGCCTTAATAGGCATCCTGAATCTCGAAAAAGTCTGGGGAAATATAATCTTTTCGCAAGGGCCAACCCACCCAATCTTCGGGCATCAGCAGCCGCTTGAGATTGGGGTGTCCTTCGTAGACGATCCCGAACATATCGTAGGATTCCCGTTCTTGCCAGTCGGCCGCTTTCCAAATCCAGTACACCGAAGGGACAGTCGGGTTCTCCCGAGGTAGAAACACCTTCAGGCGAACTTCTTCAGGTTTGACGGCATTATCGCTGACCTTAATCAGGTGGTAGAAACTCACCAACTCGCCGCCGGGTCCGGTATCGTAGGCGCCCTGACATTGAAGGTAGTTAAATCCGTAGGCATATAAAGCCGTCGAAATGGGAATCAAGAAGTTGGGTTCGACTTTAATCGTTTCCACGCCGCTGGCATCTAATTCCAGGGCTTCGCTTTCAAAGCCATTTTCAGCCAACCATCCATAGACTTTACCCGTAGGGATGGGTTTGGTTTCCGTTACCGACTCCGTGGGTTTAGAATCTTCAGCCACGATTTGCCTCCTCGGTTGCTGCTGCTTGAAGTGCGGGAGGAATTGGCATTCCGATGGCGTCCGTCAATTCCTTCGGTGGCGTTTGCCGACTCACAGAACGAACGTACTCGCCAGTCAAAATCGGATCGACGGCCTTCATTTTGTGAGAAACCGTGTGATAGCGGTGAGTTTGTTGGAACTGCCCCCGTTCTTGCACCGATTCGTTGGCCACTTTTTTGCGTAACTTGATAATGGCATCGATAATGGCTTCCGGTCGGGGAGGACAGCCGGGAATGTACACGTCCACCGGCAGTAACTTATCCACACCGCGTACCGTCGTCGGAGAATCGACACTGAACATGCCTCCGGTAATGGTACAAGCGCCCATGGCAATCACGTACTTGGGATTGGGCATCTGTTCGTAAACCCGCACCACGGCAGGTGCCATTTTCATCGTAATCGTACCGGCCGTGATGATTAAATCCGCCTGTCGGGGGCTGTTCCGGGGGACGAGACCGAAGCGATCGAAATCGAATCGAGAACCGATGAGCGCCGCAAATTCGATAAAGCAGCAAGCCGTGCCGTACATCATCGGCCACAGACTCGACAGCCGGGCCCAGTTATAGAGATCGTCTACCGTCGTCAGAATCAGATTTTCCGAGAGTTCTTGGGTAATTTCCGGCCGTCCGATCGGATTTGATAGGGGTTTGTCTGGGGTCGCCAGTGGTGTGTTTTCGCTCATGACCATTCTAAAGCGCCTTTGCGCCATGCATAAACTAGGGCTACCACCAAGATGGTGATGAAGATGAGGGCTTCGATAAAAGCAAGGAGTCCGAGTCGGTGAAATGCTACTGCCCAGGGATATAGAAACACCGTCTCCACATCAAAAATCACGAACACCAGGGCGAACATATAGTAGCGGATGTTGAACTGAATCCAAGCACCGCCAATGGGTTCCATCCCCGATTCGTAGGTGGTGTTTCGTTCGAGACCCATACTTTTGGGCCGCAGGAGCTTCGATGCACTCAGGGCCAAAATTGGCACGAGACTGCATAAGATGAGGAAGCCTAGAAAGTATTCGTAACCGCTGAGAACAAACAAAATATGTAATGACCGTATAGGTTTAACAGCGTATCTTTACTTATAGTTACAGAAAATCGCGATAAAGCCCACCCTCGTGTTGAAGGGACAATAACCCTCGAGAACTCGGTGTGAAGAAAAGATCCACAATCGATGGTGAATGTTTGTCCTTTCCATCTTTCCCATGGTTACAATCTCCTCACTTTGCAGAGGAAGTTGCCATGAAATCGGACTAGATGTGTGGCACTTTAACCCCTTATCAGGCTATATCAGTAGGGTAGGGGACATTACGCAGAGGTCGCGCGAGCGCTCGCTAATATATAAGTCTGCGATCGTTTCTCTCTATTCCCAAAACTCAGTTTCTATGCAATCTCACCTTGGGACGATTTCACCCATGTCTACTTTATCCGTCGAAGCGGCGATCGATCCCCACCCCGTAACCGTTCCTCCGGATATCTCGATCGAGGAAGCGCTCGCCCGCATGAGTCCCATGAGAATGGCCTGTTCTCGATCGCGTAACGGTACGTCCGAGCGCCCAAATCGAGCTGACGAGACCTCTGGGAATTATGTCTGCGTTGTTGAAGGAGAGCGGCTGCTTGGGGTGCTTGCCGAACGAGATATCCTGCGCAGTTTTTCCCAAGATGAGACCTTGGAAAAGTCGATGGTGGTCCAGAGGCTCGACGAGCGTCCGATCGTGGTGGAAGAATCGGAGTGTCAGGATTTATTTGGGATCGTTAACTTAATCTACCAGCATCGTCTGCGTCACCTACCTATCGTCGCAGACGGGGGCAAACTCCGGGGTGTGGTGACGACCGATCGCATTTGTCAGGCTCTCAAACCCCTCAATCTTTTTGAGTGGCGACGGGTAGAAGAGGTGATGAGTTCTCCCGTACTGCAAGCAGATGGTACGGCTTCGGTATGGGAAGTGACCCAGCTCGTCGTCGAGCATCGGATGAGTTGCGTTGCGATCGAAGGCGCCACGGACTCCAATGGGGGATCGCGCTCCCCGAGTCTCGTCACCGAAACGGATCTGGTTCAATTTCTGAGCTTGGGACTCGATGCGAAGGCAGTCCAGGTGCAAACCATTAGCAATCGACCCCGCAGCGTCCTGCGAGTGGGAGATTCCCTGCAACGTGCTTACGAGCGCATGGAGCAAGATCGGGTTCGGCAAGCGATCGTCCTCGATCGCGCAGACGAGCTCATTGGCATCGTCACCCAACGAGATTTGGTCCGCGCTCTGGCCCCTTCGCAACTCTACAGCACGATCGATGGCTTGCATCGCCAAATCCACAGCCTGCAAGCGGAAAAAGCGGCGTTGTTGGAGCGCCACAACCAGGAACTCGAACAAGAAGACGATAAATTTACGCTGCTCAACGAGAGATTGCAGCACGAAATTGAAGAACGCCAACTGGCTCAAGCCGCCCAAAAAGCCAGCGACAACCTGGCGCGGACGACCTTCGATCGAGCCGCGGTCAGTATGTTTCACGCTCGCATCGACGGTCAGATCGTCCGCTCTAACGGTCAGTTTTGTAATTTACTCGGTTTCACCCCACCTCAACTCCAGGGGAAATCCTTCTTCGAGTTGCTGCATCCAGAGGATCCCCCACTCAATCCCAAATGGCTCGAGCCTTTACTCAATGGCAAACGGACTAAGGCGTTCAAGGAGCTGCGCTTCTTGCACAGTAGCGGTTCCGAGCTGTGGGTCGAATTAAACTTGTCGGTGGTTCCCAACGGGGTGGGGGAGCCAGAATACCTAATTGGCGTCGTCGAAGATATTAGCGATCGCAAATATGGAGAAGCCTTACTTCAAGATAGCGAGGAACGCTTTCACGCCATCTTCGAGCAAGCTGCGGTGGGGATGGAAATTTGTACCTTAGAAGGGCGATTTTTTCGACTGAATCAAAAATTTTGCGACATTGTCGGATACAACCGCATCGAACTTTTAGAATATACCGTTGGCGATATCACCCACCCCGACGATCGACAAAAAAGTCAAGAGTCGATGCGTCAGTTACTCGAAGGGGAAATTGAATACTATTTGATGGACAAGCGCTACATCTGTAAAGATGGCTCGAGCGTTTGGGTGAGCGTGATGCTGTCCCTGATGCGAGAATCGACGGGGGAACCAAAATATTTTATTGGCATCGTTCAAGATATCGACGCTCGCAAGCAAGCAGAAGTCGCTCTCAAAGAAAGCGAACGTCGATTTCGCTCCATGTTTGAAAGTCACAAATCGATTATGCTCCTCATCGAGCCGGATTATGGTGCGATTATCGATGCCAACCACGCCGCTGAAGATTTTTACGGCCAAAGTCAAGATGAGTTATGTCGGTTAACCATTTTTGACCTCCATCATCTCTCCCGACAGCAAGTGGAACAGGAGATGAAAAAAGCCAAGCTCGAATTGCAAAATTCTTTTGTCGTGCCCCATAAAAAAAGTGGGGGTGAGATGCGATGGGTGGAAGGCTTTTCGAGTCCGATCGAATATCACGGCAAGCAACTCTTATTTTCGATTCTTCACGATATTACCGATCGCAAACAAGCCGAAGAAGCCCTGCGAGATAGCCAACGGTTCGTCCAGCAAATTGCCGACTCAACCCCGAATATTCTCTATATCTACGATTTACTCGATCGTCGTCATATCTACGTCAATCACGAAATTATTACCATTCTGGGATATACGCCCGATGAGTTTCAAAATGTAGATGCCGAAACCCTCAAAGAAGCCATATATCCGGAAGACTATCCTCGATTTTTAAACCACCTGCAAAAATTCGATTTAGCCAAAGTCGAAGATGTCTTCGAGCTAGAATTGCGGATGCAACACGCCAACGGTCAATGGCGGTGGCTGTACCGAAAAGATACCCTCTTCAATCGAAATTCCGATGGGAAAGCCCAGCAAATTTTGGGAACGGCAACGGATATTACCGAACGCAAGCAGATGGAAGATCGCTTGCAGCACGCCAATCAAGAACTCCAAGATTCTGTAAACCAACTGCAACTTTGGAATGATGAAATGAGACTGTTGGGCAAGATGAGCGATTTCCTCCAAGCTTGCCTGACGGTTGAAGAGGCTTATACTGCCATGTCCGATCTGCTGCAACCCCTCTTTCCCGATTGTTCCGGTGGGATTTTCGTTCTCGATACCATGTCCAACTTAGTGGAAATCGTATCTCACTGGGGAGATCTGCTCTACAGTAAAACCCTCTTTACCCCCAATGAATGTTGGGCTCTGCGGCGAGGGTTACTCCACGAAGCCGAGCAAAATAGCCCCAATTTATTCTGCAAACACATTCACCGCGATCCCCTACCGGCTGAATCCCTTTGCGTACCGATGATGGCTCAAGGGGAAATCATGGGATTGCTCTATTTGAGTTCCGATGAAGCGGGACGATTGCCAGAAGCCAAACATCAACTCGCCCGTACGGTATCGGAACATCTTTCCCTGGCACTGGCGAACCTCAAACTGCGGGAAACCCTGCACAATCAAAGCATTCGCGATCCCCTGACGGGTTTGTTCAACCGACGCTATATGGAGGAGTCTCTCCAGCAAGAACTTCATCGGGCGAATCGCGGCAATTACCCCTTGGGTATTGCCATGGTTGACGTGGACCATTTCAAAAAATATAACGATACGTGGGGTCACGAAGCCGGAGATATCGTCTTACGAGAATTGGCGAGCTTTTTACAGCAAAATATCCGCGTCTCGGATATTGCCTGTCGCTATGGCGGAGAGGAATTGACGTTAATTTTTCCGGGGATGGATTTGGATGAAACCCGCAAACGGGCCGAGCAGTTGTGTCGAGAAATCGCACAACTCAAACTCCATTATCAAGACCAACCCCTGGGCACGATTACAATTTCGTTGGGGATCGCGTGTTTCCCCGAACATGGAAGAACTGGGGAAGCATTGGTACAACGGGCGGATGCCTCGCTTTATCGGGCGAAGGCTGAGGGGAGAAATCGAGTGGTTGGCTAGGGTCTGTCATCCGTTAGCCGTAGGTATAATGCCAGTTCGGGTTAAGGATTGTCCAGAGGTGGCGCGGTGAGGTGGATTCGCCTCATGTGTGGAAGGGGAGCTGTCCACATGGGGGAAAATTTTTCAACGGAGGCAGTTCTATGAGATTCCATTCCCCCTACACCCCACACCCCACACCCCACACCCCATCCTCATCGAAAACTGTTATCCGTTAGCCGTAGGTATAGCAGTCGCGCCTACCTAGCGCGGACATCGGTGAAGGAGTGCAGGGGGAGAAATACTCCAGACCACCGCCATCCAATGAGTTGACGTTGTTGAGGTTTTCAATTTGGACTAAAGTGAAGGAATGCCAAAGCCTCATCGACCGTCAAGTTACCGGTTCGTTATCCTCTGCGTCCTACTGCTGCTGACCGGATGCGGACTGCTGCAAACTCCGATCCGCGATCCCCTCCAGGGACGTTGTGAATGTCCCTACGATCTCGATCGCGCCGGACAAACCTGCGGGGAGAAATCATCCTATTCCCGACCGGGAGGCGATCGCCCGGTTTGCTACGTGGGAGAGGGATCGGCCCCATCGGCGAGCCAGAAGAACCTCGCCCTGGGCAACCCCAGCAATGCCAACTCCAGAGATCCCAACAACTATTTGACAGTCAAACCCCAATACGCCCTCGCCTACAATCGCAGCACGGGGACGGCGAACTGGGCCAGCTGGCATCTCGATCGCCTTTGGCTGGGTCGGGCCGATCGGCAAAACGATTTTCGTCCGGACGAAACCCTACCTTCCGATTGGTATCGGGTTAGAGAGAGCGACTATCGCGGTTCGGGATACGATCGCGGACATCTGGTCCCTTCAGCCGATCGCACCCGCAGCAAGGCTGATAACAGCGCCACGTTTTTGATGACCAACATGATTCCCCAGCACCCGGACAATAACCGAGAAGTGTGGCGGGAATTGGAGGAATATTGCCGGGATCTGGTAGCTGAGGGGAAAGAACTCTACATCGTGGCTGGACCTGAAGGTCGTCAGGAAACGATCGCCCGGGGAAAGGTGGTCGCACCCCAATATACTTGGAAGGCGATCGTGGTTCTCGATCGAGCAGGAGTTGCCGTCACGGAAAATACCCGCACCATCGCCGTGAGAATTCCCAATTCCGCAGACGTGGCGAATCGCCGATGGCAGGATTATCTAGTGTCCATCGACGAGATCGAAGCCGCCACGGGATACGATTTGTTCTCGAAAGTCCCCCGTAACGTTCAGGCGATCGTGGAAAGTCGGGTTGATGGCGGATTTTAACGGTTATAGCCGCTCGAGATCGTATCGTTACAAGGTTTTCTGGTTCGGGAACCGGGGAATGGGGAATGGGGCATCGAAAAAGTCGATTCGATCGAGCGTGTCAATAAACTATGGCGAAGGGATCGAATCGGACGATCGAATCACCTTCAAGCCGATGCTGCCATTTGATCGCGCCAACACTCACTCGCGATCGCCCAGTCTTCTTGGGTATGCACCACCAGGATTCGTACCGGAGACTCCGCTGTGGCAATATCGGCATCTACGGGGTCGGCTGCGTTTTGGCTTGGGTCTAAATAGACTCCCAAGAATGTTAACCCAGCACAGGTGGCTTCCCGGAGGGCGACCGAACGTTCCCCGACCCCGGCGGTAAACACCAAAGCATCCACGCCGCCAAGGCTGGCGACCATCGCCCCAATCCCCGTTCGCAGTCGGTGGACGTACATCTCAAAGGCAAGTTTCGCGCGATCGTCTCCGGTTTCGAGGGCCGCTAATACATCTCGCATATCTCCAGAAGCCTCGAAAATTCCCTTTAATCCCGACTCTCGGTTGAAAAGTCGATCGAGTTCGTCGACGCTCAACCCGGCTTCCCGCATCAAGTAAATCCCGATCGCCGGATCGATCGAACCGCAGCGAGTTCCCATCATCAGCCCTTCGAGGGGGGTAAATCCCATGGTGGTATTGATGCTGATGCCGCCATCGACAGCCGCGAGGGATGCGCCGTTTCCCAGATGGCAGGTAATGAGTTTGAGGGTATGGAGGGGACGCTGGAGAATTTGGGCAGCCCGATTCGAGCAATATTGATGGCTGATGCCGTGGAAACCGTAGCGACGAATGCCGCGATCGAACCACTTGTAGGGAATGGGATAGGCGGCGGCAGCGGCGGGAATTTGACTGTGGAAAGCGGTATCGAAAACGGCGATTTGGGGGATCGCTGGTAGTAATTCCTCGATGGCTTCGATGCCTTCGAGGTGCGCCGGATTATGAGATGGGGCCAGGGGAATCAGTCGGGCGATGGTTTCTTTGACGGCTGGGGAAATTGGAGTCGATTGGCTGTACTCCGTGCCTCCGTGAACCACCCGATGTCCGACGATATCGATTTCTTGGAGGTTGCTCAGAACGGCAGTATCTCCCTGGGTCAGGGTCTCGAGGAGTTGGGCGAGGGCGATCGATCGCGAATCGGTGGCGAGGGTCGTTTGGGATTTGCAACCGTTAGCTTTGACACTCAGTTCGGCAACGTTGGCAGATTTTCCCCAGTCGATGGTTCCTTCCCATAAGGGGTCTGGCGGTGACTCGGGCAGCGTTGCACCCAATATGTCGTACAGGCAACTTTTTTGGGTGCTGGACCCGGCATTGAGAACGAGAATTTTCATGGCGAGTCTGATCGATTTGCAAGTGTTCGAGCGGGACTGATGCGGGCTATTTTTTGCGGTTTAAAACTCTATAGTGCTGCGTCGTTTAAATTTTTTTTACCACAGTTAATCGTCCAATCGGCAGTTTTCGAACTGGATTTTAACCTTTTCGATCGCGATCCCACTCCACATCTTAACCAACTGAGTTCTATTTTTATCAAAACATCTAGCAATTATTGATATTTTATAGATTATATTTGATTGGAAATTTGACGATCTTCATCGAGCGCTCGAACGTCCACTTTCAATCAGCGATCCCACCTAATATTTCAATAAATCTAGGAACAAAAAAGAGAGGAGGAGATAATAAATTGATGATTTTTGCATAGATATTGTCTGAATTTTTGATTCGATCGCCTATATCTAATAGACTCGCGATCTCGATACAGACGAATGCTTTGCATCTCGTTTGCGACGCTAGCATGTAGACCGTTTTAATCCGTCTAACATAATAGCATTTTATACAAAAACTGTTTCGCGCTCGCATTTCAGTGGCAAGCGCGATCGCAACCCCTTCAAGGCGTATGTGCCAAGGGAGGTCGCGCTCGAGCTGACGGCTGAATGGTGACGTGACTACCCAAAATTTTGGATGGATCGATATTACGATATTAACAAAAAAATCTTTCGGACGACGATGTTGAGATTAAGAAATAGAGCCGTTATCCGGAGTGACAGCTAATTTAGTTTCTGTATCAGAAATAACTCAAAGTTTTGCTCGGATGGCTAACGGACTCTAAATAAAATATAAAAAAAATACCGACGGATATGAAATCCGATTTTAATAGAGTGAAAGGTACAAAAAATATTGATTTTCTGACAAGTTCTCACCAAAACAAAGAACCGTAGATTGACGAGTCTTTTGGGCAGATATTACCGCTTTTTTCCTCAAAATTACGATATTGCCCCTCGCTATCTATCGCAATCTGACTGATAACCGCAAGACCCTCGTGCTTTCACGTCCCGAGATATTTGAACGTCAATTCGACGAAGAGATTGTTCTTAATCTCATGGATGCGATCGCGCGCGGTCGTACACCGTCAATGTTCTTAACCTAACCCAAAATTCAGATTTCCATGACACAAGCTCCTTTTCAACCCATTGGAACCACCCAAACCCTATCCCCCGAAGAGCTGCGGCTGATGGATGCCTACTGGCGGGCCTGCAACTACCTCGCCGTGGGGATGATTTATTTGCGCGATAATCCCCTCCTCAAAGAACCCCTGACCACCGAACACGTCAAAAATCGCCTCTTGGGTCACTGGGGAGCCTCTCCAGCCTTGAGTTTCAGCTACATTCACCTCAATCGGCTGATTAACAAATACGATCTCAACGCCATCTTCATGGCCGGTCCCGGACACGGTGCGCCGGGGGTCATCGGCCCGGTGTACCTCGAAGGAACCTATTCGGAAGTCTACCCCGATAAAAGCGAAGACGAAGAGGGGATGAAAAAGCTCTTCCGCTGGTTCTCCTTCCCCGGCGGCATCGGCAGCCACTGCACCCCCGAACTCCCCGGTTCCATCCACGAGGGAGGGGAATTGGGTTACAGTCTCTCCCACGCCTACGGGGCCGCCTTCGACAATCCCGATTTGCTCGTGGCCTGCGTCGTCGGGGATGGGGAAGCGGAAACCGGTCCCCTCGCAACGGCGTGGCACTCGAATAAATTCCTCAACCCCATACGGGACGGGGCCGTCCTGCCGATTCTCAACCTGAACGGCTACAAGATTGCCAATCCCTCCATCCTGGCGCGAATTTCCGAGTCGGAACTCGAAAACCTCTTCCGGGGCTACGGCTACACCCCCTACATCGTGGAAGGGGACGATCCCCAACTGATGCACCAGCAAATGGCAACGGCGATGGAGGAGTGCATCAGCCAGATTCGTTCCATCCAAGCTGAAGCCCGCAGTACGGGGGAGGCCAAGCGTCCCCGGTGGCCGATGCTTATCCTGCGCGCCCCCAAAGGGTGGACGGGACCGAAAACCGTAGACGGGCACAAAACCGAAGGCTTTTGGCGATCGCACCAAGTGCCCATGGGGGGAATGCACAAAAACCCCGAACACTTGCAAATGCTCGAAACCTGGCTCAAAAGCTACAAACCCGAGGAACTTTTCGACGAAAACGGCACGTTGATGGCCCAAATCAAAGCCATCGCCCCCAAAGGCTTGCGCCGGATGAGCGACAATCCCGTGGCCAACGGCGGTCGGGTGCGCAAGGAACTGCGGATGCCCGAATTCTGTGACTTTGCCGTCGACGTGCCCGCCCCCGCGACGGTGGAAGTGGAAAATACCCGCATTCTGGGGCATTTCCTGCGGGACGTGATGCGAGGCAATATGGAAAATTTCCGGGTGTTCGGACCGGATGAAACCGCCTCCAACCGCCTCCAATCCATTTACGAAGTCAGTAAAAAGGCGTGGATGGGAGACTACCTTCCCGAAGATGAGGATGGTAGCGAAATGGCCCAAGACGGACGGGTGATGGAAATGCTCAGCGAGCATACCCTGCAAGGTTGGCTGGAGGGCTATCTCCTCTCGGGCCGCCACGGATTCTTCCACACCTACGAAGCCTTCGCCCACGTGGTGGACTCGATGTTCAACCAACACGCTAAATGGCTGGACATCTGTAAAAAAGAGGTGCCCTGGCGCGCCCCGGTGTCGTCTCTGAATATTCTCCTGTCTTCCCTGGTGTGGCGGCAAGACCACAACGGCTTCAGCCACCAAGATCCCGGCTACATCGATTTGGCGGTCAACAAGAGTCCCGAAGTGGTGCGGGTGTACTTCCCCCCCGATGCCAACTGCCTGCTGTCGGTAGCCGACCACTGCCTCCGGAGTCGGGATTACATCAACATCATCGTCTCCGACAAGCAGAAGCACTTGCAGTATTTAAGCATGGAGGAGGCGATCGCCCACTGCACCAAGGGCATCGGCATTTGGGAATGGGCCAGCAACGACGATTGCGGCAAAGACCCCGACGAACCGGATGTCATCATGGCTTGCTGTGGCGATATTCCCACCATGGAATCCCTCGCCGCCACCGCCATTTTGCGGGAGGAATTCCCCGAGTTGCGGGTGCGGTTTATCAACGTCGTCGATTTGCTGACGCTGATGCCGGAACGGGAACATCCCCACGGTTTATCGAATTGCGATTTCGATACTCTCTTTACTCCCGATAAACCGGTGATTTTCAACTTCCACGGCTACCCCTGGCTCATCCACAAGTTAACCTACCGGCGCACCAACCAAGAACGCATCCACGTTCGCGGGTATAAGGAAGAGGGCAATATTAATACGCCGCTGGAGTTGGCGATCGAAAACCAAATCGATCGGTTTAACTTGGTCATCGATGTCATCGATCGGGTTCCCCAACTGGGGTCTCGCGCCGCCTACGTCAAAGAGCGGATGAAGAATAGCATCATCGAACATACCAATTATGCCTTCGAGCACGGTCTAGACAAACCCGAAATTCGCAACTGGACCTGGCCGTACTAGGTTGTTGCTGGTGGGGCTTGGGGGAGAGGGAGGACGCGGTGACGCGGTGACGCGGTGACGCGGTGACGCGGTGATAGGGGGATAAGGAAGAGGAGAATTATTCAATGAACCATTCCCCGTTCCCCATTCCCCGTTCCCCCTTCCCCATTCCCCATTCCCCATCAAGAATTAGAATTCGGTCGTCCCCAATCCCGCACCACCTTGGTGACCGACTCGCGAGTGACTTCCGCGCCGAATCCCCAGGCTAGGAGGGTGAGATAATCGCTCCAGAGATTGGCACCGAAGGTGGTGGGTTTGACGTATAGCTGAATGAAGCCCAATCCCGATAAGAGAATCGTGGCGATCGCGTAACTGGTGAGGGAAAACACCTGTAACTGTACCGGGGCTTTGGAAGTGGGGGTTGCCGTGGCCGGATGGACCGAAGGTGGGGCAAACACCAACCGGGGAATGGAAAGCACCATATCCCGACTGCCACCGGTGGTGAGGGGTTCGAGTTTAGCGATCGCCGTTTTTAAATCTTTGGAGAGGGTTTGATAGGTTTCCCCATCGTTGGGCACCATCGTATTCAGTTGCAGCGCTAAATTTTGCGTCTCCACCCGCCAGGGTTCCTCCGACTCTCCCGGCGCGATGCGGGCGCACAGGCTGTTGAGGTGTTTTAAATCTTCTTCGAGCAACAAATAGCGATTGAGGTATTCTCCACATTCGTCGAGTTGTTGTTGCAGAGCTTGGGGCAATCCGTTGGGGGCATCCTGAATCGCCCGATTGATGCGCCGGCACACTGACTGGAGATACGATCGCTCTGGGCTGAGGTTGCCTTCTTCTTGAATCCGCTGTACCAAACGATCCCCGTAATCCATTTGGGCGATCCAATCTTCTCGATGCCGCCGCCACGTCACCCAAATGGCTTCGGCGCGATCGATAGCTTCGGCGGCCGCATCCCACTGTTCCCCTTGCAAGGCCATTTCCATATCCAACAGGTGCGCGTCGATTTGAGCCTGAAACGAGGTAGCGCGGGCGAGTTTGGGATCGGCACTCATCTGAGCGTGCAGTTGTCCCATGCGGACTAAGACGCGATCTCGAGGTTTGCCTTGGGCGCGATAGGTGGACAGTCCCACCCCCAAACCCACTCCCGTCAAGAGGACGATTAAAGGGACGAGGGGAGAATCTTTGAGTTGGATGGTCAGAGGAACGATGTGTTGACCGTTATCGTATTTGAGGAGTAACTGACCGTTGTACTCGCCGCTGCGGCGAATGCGATCGAAATCGAATTTGAGCGGCAGGGTCAAAATTGAGTCGGCATCGATCTTCGTTTCCGGTTCCCCCGCAATAATCCCCGCGTCGGGAAACGTTGCTTCTCCCCCCCAGGTTTCGAGTGCCAGCGGTACGACTTGCAAGTTGTCCAAGCCGTCGCGGGTTTGCACGAGCAGGTTGCGGGTTTCGTTCCCCCCCCGCGTGCCGCGAACGATGAGACGATCGGGTTTGACGGAAATCGGTTCGCGGACGACTTCTTGGCGCTCTTCTTCCTCGTCGTCAAAGTCAAAATCGTCGTCGAAGTCCTGGGCGGTGGCGGGTAGTGCGAGCAATACAAGCAGCGATAAGAGCAACCCCCATCGCGTTCTGTGGTGTTGGGCGCATGAGGCGGTAAGATGGCATTTCATGATGGTGGCTAGTTGCAGATGGCAAATAGGGTAAGGGTTAGAGCGAGTCGGACCCACCGGGAAAAATCATCGCAAAATTAAGATAACGTCAGTTTTGGATCGGACGATTTCAGGTGAGAGTGGGGAATGGGGAATGGGGAATAGAGGATTTTTCTCCCTAGCGTAGTGCTATACCCAGTGTTGTCATCTCAGTTTCGAGAGACTTGCCGATTACCCGAACATCTCCCAGAGTCGACATCCCGGCGAGGTGGCCGCATCAAAACTGACGTTAATATAGATAGCGCGCGATCCGAAAGCGACGATCCCAGCGTTGGGTCTACTCGATCGCCTTGCGGTACATCTTCGGAGAGGATAAGGGGCGTCTCCTACGCCTGCGTGAGTGCAACAAGAATCGATCGTCCGAAGTTGAGGTTACCGACATTTTACACAGGACCGTTGAGAACGGGGGAAATCCAAATTAAAACTTGTAGAATCAAGTTGGGCACTCGATCGAAGAGTACCATTACCGAATAACTCCGGACTCCAGCAGTGAGTATTTTGGCACGATGAACGGTCGCAAATATTAGGTTGCATCGATAAACATCAAAGATATCTACACCAAAGATATTTTCCACGCTCGAGTTCGCCAATACGTCAAACCTCGCAAGAGTTAAGCAATTCATGACAGTAGAGACATCTCTAGTTGCCAAACCGATTTTTCTAGTCGGCGCCGAGCGTTCGGGGACGACTGTCCTGCGGCTGATGTTTGCAAGCCACCCCAAATTGGCGTGGTGCAACGAGTTTGAATATAGTGTCGATCGGGTTGCCGACGACGGAACGCCACCGCATCTGAATGACTATTACGAATGGTTGGAAGCCCATCGCGTGTTTCAGGCTACCGGGTTCGAGCTCGATCGCAATTTGACTTATATCCAACTAGTGAATAGCTTCTTGTCTCAGAAGAGAGCGCAAGAGGACAAACCCTTGGTGGGGGGAACGGTTCACCGTCATTTCGATCGATTGCTGAAAATTTGGCCCGATGCTCGCTTCATTCATCTGATTCGCGACCCCCGTGATGTGGCGCGTTCCTGCATCGGAATGGGTTGGGCCGGCAACGTGTGGACGGGTGTGGAACGCTGGATCGAAGCCGAACGTTTGTGGGAGGAGTTTAGCGCCCAACTGCCCCCCGAGCGCGTCATCGAAGTCACCTACGAGACTCTGATCGAAAAACCGGAGGAAACCCTCACCCGCCTGTGCGAATTTATGGGCATTCCCTACGACGAGGCGATATTAAATTACGCTCAGACGACCACCTACGATTTGCCCGACGTTCGCTATATCGCTCAATGGCGGCGCAAGCTTTCGGAGGAAGAAATTCAACTGGTTGAATCGAGGGCGGCTCAAATGCTCGTCGATCGCGGATACGAACTGAGCGGCTTACCGTCGATTTCATTAAATGAAGCCATGCAACAACGACTTCGATGGCAAGATCGATGGCGGCGCGCTCAATTCCGGCTGGCACGCTACGGCGTGCCTCTATTTGTGGAGAACTACGTATCGAGGCGCTTGGGGGACAAAGAGTGGCAGAAAAAAGTTAAGCAGAAGATCAATGCAGTGGATGTGAAATATCTCAAGTAGCGTCAGTTTTGGATCGGACGGTTTCCGGTGAGGGTGGGGTGTGGGGAATAGGGAATGGGGAATAGGGAATGGGGAATGGGGAACAGGAAAAAAAGTATTTTTCTCCCCAGAGACCAGATGTACCCCAGTGCCGTCCCCTCGCTCTCGATGTGCTCACCGACTGCCCGAACGTCACCGAGAATCAGCATCCTGGCGAGGTAACGTCAGCAATTTGTCGGGTGGGCTGTTTTGGTGGGAGGATTTCACGTTTGCCCGAGCGCTCGAACTGCCTACCCACCCCGATTGAATTCGAGCGAACGTACGAAAACCCTATTCTCTGGTTGAAACGATCGATTTCTCTCCCCGTTCCCCCTTAACCCTGTTTCGCGCGTCGAGACGCTAAAACTGACGTTAGAGATTGTCGTCTCGATCGAGGAAGGGAAACAATGCCATGCCGACGACGAACCCACCGGCATGAGCCCAATAAGCTACGCCCCCACCGGCTGCCATGGCGGAGTTGTTCAAACTGACGAAACTAAAAAAGGCTTGCTGGAGAAACCAAATTCCCAGGAAGAAATACGCGGGAAGGCGAATGGTGGTGATGAAAAAGCCCAGAGGAACGAGGGTCACTACCGGAACGCGGGGATATTTGAGGATATAAGCCCCCATGACCCCGGCGATCGCACCGCTAGCCCCCACCAGGGGAACCGCAGAATTCATCGAGAACACCCATTGAGCTAACGCCGCAGCAATGCCGCAAATGAGATAGAAGCCGATAAATTTCACCGGACCGAGGCGATCTTCGATATTATTGCCGAAAACCCACAGAAATAGCATATTACCCGCCAGATGGAGAATGCCGCCGTGCAGGAATTGGGAGCTAATCAACGTCAACCATTCTCCCATTCCCGATATACCGGCAAAGCTGGCGGTTAACTCTTGCGGCACCACCGCCCAAGTTTGAATAAATTGACGCAGTTGGGGTTGGTTGAGACTGCTCTGAAATAAGAAGATGGCAATATTTAATCCCACAAAGCCATAGACCACGTAGGGGGTATTTTCCGTTGGATTTTCGTCGCGGATGGGAATCACGGATGTTATTGGGGTTACTAAACGCTCGATCGAGTTATTCTCGGCTCGTTCTTTCTATTTTAAAGATTCAAAACTAGACTGGCTGTAGGAGTGGCGGCTAGCACGATTCTCCGCTGAACTGAGAGGGAACGACCCGCTCGTAGTATTCTTCTTCACTAATTAAATCGCTAGAACTTTCAACGCGATCGGGAAACAAAATACCGTCAAGATGGTCGTATTCATGCTGAAAAATCCGAGCGACAAAATCGGTCAATTGGGTTTGGTGCAAATTCCCATTTCGATCGAGATACTCAACCTCAATGGTTTTAGCTCTCGGGACTCTTCCTCGGAGATTCGGCACGCTCAAACATCCCTCCCAACCCAAAACTTTCTCTTGGGACATCGAAATAATTTTCGGATCGATCGTTGCCGTCGGTTCCATTTCTGGGGCGTTGGGATACCGAGGATTGGGGCGCGATGCCACGATAAACAAACGCAGCGATCGAGAAACTTGAGGAGCGGCAATTCCCACGCCCTTTTCTTTTTTCACCGTTGCCAACAAGCGATCGATGAGACTTTGAAGGTCTCGATCGATTTGGAGAACAGGACGAGATATTTCTCGTAGTTTTGGATGTCCGACTTTCAGGATTTGCACGATTATATTAACGATTTATTATTGTTTTATATTTATAATTAAATTGAGATTAATTTAATTATTTGGCACTTCAAACAATCGGATAATAAATTATTTTAAAGCTTAAGTACGAGTAGTATTGGGGTTTATTCTAATTAAATCAATATGGAGTGGGATAACCGATTCTGGCAATAGGGACAATACCCTAAAATACACGATCGTCTGGGATGTCATTACCCGATGTTCGTGGTACAATTTGATTATCGTACTTTAATACGTTTAGGTAGGAGTGTTGAGCTATATACAGTGTGGGCGACCGCCGCACCGTACAGTCTTGCCCTGGAATCGGTTAATGTACAAGCGATAAATTTCTATTTTAGCATCCGATAAATACTTTTTACCTCGTGCCAGTCTCTCGAGGCAAAATAAATGCCGACCCGATAATTTTTCAAGGTGAAATTTTAAGTATCGATCGCGAATAGCAACAGAAATATTCGAATAATTATTTGATTGATTTTTAAGTCAACACTTTTTTCTGTTAACCATTATCATGAAGGAGGATCGATTATGGAGATCGAATTCAACGAAAATCAATATTTAGATTCGGTCAAAAAACATCCATTAGTGACTGCGTGTTTTGCCTCGATCGCTCTATTTGCGCTCGTTAGTTATTTAGCCTCTCGTCAAGCCAATCGAGAAACCATCCGGACTTTCGATTGCTCGTCCAAAATTTCCACAGAAGATAGCATTCCCCAGGAAAAATTACAACAGTTAAAAAATCGAGAAGGCAACGATCGCTCCACCGTCGAGCAAGTGCTGGGTGTTTCTCATTGCAGCTTACCCAAAATTGCCATTCGAGAAGGGGCGATCGTCCATCGCGAAGTGTACTATACCGCCGAAAATGCTCGGTCGATTGTCGCATACGAAGACGGTCAATACTTAGGTTTTGGGATCGAAAACCTCGATCGCCCCGGGCAATGGTGGGAATCCGAAGCCACGATGCGAGCGCCCCGTAGCGTTAGAGAAATAGAACTCCAAAATACTTGGGAAGTTAAAGCCGGAGATTCGATCGAAGGATATTTTATCGCCAGTGGCTTGGGAGATATCTCATTAGCTATGAAAGGCAAAGTTATCGCTCCAATTGATGGAAATATCGAAGAAAAGTTCGTCTTAATTTCCGATGGTCGCTTAATTCGAGGCTTATCCGATTGCGTTATGTTCTCCAGTCCTCAACTACCGGCATATCTGATTAAACTCTGCGGACTCGCATCCCGTAATTTAGAGCGCGTTGAACGAGGAAAACCGATCGGAAAAACCAATGGATACTTACATATTTCCTTACTTTCCTACCGACCGAATCAAGAAAATGGTGCGATTTGGGTTTACGTTCCCCCTTCCCCGCAACTGATCGAAAGTCTGGTTGCCGCGCGTTAGTTTTGCGGCTGCGTGACAGACCCACCTTTGCGTTGAAATTTATCGCGATGAAACGCTTTCTCAAAACCCGATAAGTGTTTCTCCCATCCTTGAGTGACACATTCATACCGATCCTCTGGTGTGTCAGTCAAGCTCCATCCTCCAGGAGAATCTGCCATGACTTCACCCACTCCAATTCTCCCCCGTACAATCTCGCATACGGTTCCTCGTACAGTCGCAAGTCTCGCTGCGTTCACCGTGGGAATTGCCCCAGCCGTCCGCAGCGAAACCATCGCCCTCGATTTTAGCGTGGGGGACGCTAAAACAGTCTCTCCTCCTCCAGCGATACCCCAGTCCCCGCGTCCGAAAAAAGTGCCCGTTGCCCTGCACTTCGACATTCCCAAAGCCAGTTCGAGCGAAAAAGTCGCGATCGAAGAGGTGAAAATTGAGGACGTAGCGATCGAACCCCTGGCTGCCGTAGTACCTCCGCCAGGAACGACGCCTTTACCCGTACCCAAACCCCCGATCTCCCAAACCGCCAAACCGCTGCCGCCACCGCCTCCTGCCGCCCCCAAACCCAAACCGCAACCCCCGCCGCAAGTGGCTCAAATTCCCGAAGCGTGGTGGCAGCAAGGGTCAGAATCCCCCCTCGCCATTGCCCTCGGGGCAGCGGAAGGAACGCGACGCTACGACGGCAGCCGCACGCCAATTTATTACTGGCACACCGATCCGGGCAACTACGCCGATAACTTTGGTACCTTCAGCTACCAGCACTTGCAACCGGCCGAAAAAGCCCCGGTGGTGGCTGCCAAAACCGCCGATCGAAAGCGGCAAATCTCCGCCAATCTGGGACTCGCGGAAATCGCCGATCGCCGTCAGCTTGCCCGCATCCAAAAATATTACGAGCAAATGTGGCAACAAGCCTTCGAGAAAGGGATGAATTTGAATCAGCAAGAATTAATTGCCGGGTTAGATTTAGCCAATCAAGCCCCCCTGGCAGCCCTCAACTCCATGGGCTATCTCGATCGCCTGATTCAGATGCGCCAGCTTCTCGACGATCGCGACGAGCAAATCCTCGAAGCGCGAATTTGGGCCTACTGGCATCCCAAACGCAATACTTGGGACGCACCGGGATTGGGGAATACCTACGATCGCATCCGCCACGACCAAAAACGCCGTTTGGGGGAAATCGAAAAAGCCCTTGCCGTGGTGCTTCCCGAGGAAAATCGTCCCGGAAAAGATCCCGTCGCCAATCTGAAAGATCGTCCACAATCCAACACCGCGATCGCAGCAACACCGGAACGTCCCCAATACCGGGCCGTAACACCGGAAGAAGCGGCAAAACGACCGTTCCCCTGTATGTTGTGTGGCTTTTAGGCGATCGGACTCAGGGGTGAATATCGCCTGAACAGTTCATTCATTCAGATCGATATTCACTCCGATCGCCTCCCATTCTGCTGGTGGTGGTAAAAACCCGTCATTCGATCGCCGTTCCGCTTCGTGTTAAAAAGGTGGGTGATATTTGCGATTCTGGATGGGTTTAGCATGGGACGAGTATTTTTATCAGCAGGACATGGCGGGTTCGAAAACGGTCAGATCGATCCGGGGGTCATTGCTGGAAATACCACCGAAGCCCAAGAAGCCATCCTCATCCGGGATTTAGTCGCCAGTAGCCTGCGCACCCGCCAAGTGGAAGCCCTCCTCGTCCCTGACGACCTCAGCGCCACTCAAACCCTCAACTGGATTAACCAGCGCTACCGGTCTGGAGATATCGCCATCGAACTCCACGCCGAGGGAACCACCAACCCCAATATTCGTGGAACCACCGCCTACTATATTGCCAACAATCCCCAACGCCAAGAAAATGCCGCCCAAGTCCTCGAAGCCTTGCTCAGAAAGGTACCGCAGTTGCAAAATCGGGGGGCGAAACCGGATACGGAAACCGCCACGGGGAGTTTGCTGTTTTGTCGGGGAGTGATTCCGCCGTCGGTGTGGCTGGAAATCGGGTTTCTCACCAATCCCGACGATCGCTTCTTAATGTTTAATCGCCGCCAGGATATCGCCGAGGGGATTGCCGACGGACTGGTCGCCTGGGAAAGCGGAACGGCACTGCCGGACCCCATCGTACCGGTTCCCCCCGCACCCACCTACCCCACCATCGGTATTAACGTTAACGGTCAAATGTACGAAGGGTCGGGGTTGCTGGTGAACGGTAATTCTTTTATTCCCGTGGATTTGGCCGATAGTTTGGGGGTGGACCTGTCCAATGCCGCCAATATTCGCCGCCTGCGCTACAACAACGTGGTGTATGTCAAAGCGGTGGATTTGCGAGATTTCAATATTTCCGTCGGCTGGAACAATACGACTCGCGCGGTGGTGTTGCGATCGATTTTACCGATTTGCGTCGGTCAGTTGGACAAGATTATGGGTCACGGCAACTCCACGGAAGTGCAACTGATGATGTTTCTGCGCAATACCAACCCGGCCGCCATTTCCCGATTTCCCGAGATTGCCAAACTGTATCGGGAGGAAGGCAGCGTCGAGGGAGTGAACTACGATATAGCCTTTACCCAGATGTGTTTGGAGAGCAATTTTCTGCGCTTTGGCGATGGCATTTCCCCCAACTCGAATAATTTTGGCGGTTTGGGTTCGGCAACGGGCACGAGTCCTGCATCCTTTGCCAGCGCGAGAATTGGGGTCAGGGCCCATGTCCAACATTTGAAAGCCTACGCGAGTACGGAACCCCTGGTACAACCTGTAGAAGACCCCCGATTTCGCTTCATCACGCGGGGAGTTGCGCCGTTAGTCGGGCAACTTGACGGTCGCTGGTCGGCTGCGGCTAACTATGGGGCGCAAGTGATGGCGTTGGTGCGGCGGCTTTACGAATCGGCGAGTTTGCTGTGAATGAAGGGTTTGAACTGAGAGACTTAAAATTCTCGATCGCACTTCAGTTTGTTTGTGTCTTAAGGTTAATTTAAGATTAACACAAAGTTATTATATAATTAAAAAAAGTGCGAATTCCTATTGGACTACCCAACAGGAATGAACTTCAATATCGCGCCCACTTTCGACCTAATTAAACTTGAGTATGCGTTCTATTACCCGAGAAGTTTCTAGGCTAATGCTCGGGCAAAATATTATTAGATGAAGTCAAAAAATAAATTGTTTCGGGTTGTCTCGATCTCGATCGATTATTTTATTCATCTCATTTTTTTTGTAAAAAAAAGCTTCGCGCAATAAATTTTTGTCAGGGTTCAAATCATGAAAACTAGCTCTCATATGTCTGCAAGTGAATTGAATTCGCTTGAATTTAATCGACCGTTTAAAATAGATATTAACGTCGAGCGGTTTGCAAGAAAAACTTTAAAATTTCTTTCAATTGTTGTCGCCATTCTAGTTGGGTGTTCGCTTTTAGGAGATATCATTCGCTCGATTACACCGGATTTTCCCTTGCGCGATTTTCTTGCCTACCGGTTTGCCGTCAGACACGACCACAATTTTCCGACCCTTTACTCATCTTTAGCATTGCTATTTTGTGCGGTGCTTCTCGGTTTCATTTCATGCTTGAAATCTAGAGTACAAGATCGGTATACTGTTGGTTGGCAAATTTTAGCCGTTACCTTTGTTTACCTGTCGATCGATGAGCTAATTGGACTTCACGAAGCCTTATCCAAACCCATGCACAACTTAGGAGTTAATGGCTTCTTTCATAACGCCTGGGTCGTTCCCGGATTTATCGCTCTGTCAGTGTTTTTGTTGTGCTTCTACAAATTTTTCCGCCACTTGCCACAATCGACCCAATACTTAACGGCATTATCTGCGTTTTTGGCGATTGGCGGTGCTTTTGGGGTCGAGTTACTCAATGGATATTACAAATATCTGAATGGAGAGGATAATTGGGGCTATATCCTCTTTACAACCGTCGAAGAAGTGATGGAAATGTTGGGTATCGTCCTCTTTATCTATACCTTACTGATGTACCTGCCTAAAATGGGAGTCAAACGCATCAAGTGGGTTTTGAATGTCAATCGAAATGACTAATTGACGGTTTTATGTCAGCGAAAGTTACCTACAGCAGCGCTTATACCCTCGTCCCCACTTACGAATGCTTTAACCGTTGCGCGTACTGTAACTTTCGCACCGACCCCGGCCAGAGTCCTTGGATAAGCGTGGCGGCCGCCCGAAATATCCTCCAATCCCTGCAAGATACCGAAACCATCGAGATTTTAATCCTGTCTGGCGAAGTTCACCCCCAAAGTCGGCGACGAAAAGCGTGGTTCGATCGCATTTACCAATTGTGCGAACTGGCCCTATCTCTAGGCTTCCTCCCCCACACCAATGCCGGTCCCCTGAGTTGGGAAGAAATGGCACAACTCAAACAGGTCAACGTTTCCATGGGGTTGATGCTCGAACAAGTCACCCCCAAACTACTCGAAACCGTTCATCGCCACGCCCCCAGTAAAGTGCCCCAAATCCGGCAGCAACAGCTAGACTGGGCCGGAAAACTGCGTATCCCCTTCACCACCGGTTTGCTGCTGGGAATTGGCGAAACCCCCACCGATTGGGAACAGACCTTAAATGCGATCGCCGCAACCCATCGCCAGTGGGGTCACATCCAAGAAGTCATCCTCCAACCCCACAGCCTCGGACAGCAGCAGCCCTGGGCGGGAGATACTTTCAATCCCCAGCAGTTGGTAGAAGCGGTGAAACTCGCCCGTCAGATGTTGCCTGCCGACATTACGATCCAAATTCCCCCCAACTTAGTCGCCACCCCCAAGATTCTCCTCGCTTGTTTGCAGGCGGGGGCGCGGGATTTGGGGGGTCTCGGACCTACCGACGAAGTCAATCCCGACTACACTCATCCCACTCCTGGGCAGCTTGCCAAGATTCTCACTCCAGGCAACTGGCAGCTAGTACGGCGATTGCCCGTATATCCGCAATACGAAGGCTGGCTGAGTGCGCGTTTGAGGGAGGCAATAACCGCGAACTTTCGAGGCAGGGGAAAGTGTAATGGACAATTAATGGGTTAGTTGCAAAGCTCTTCCCCATCTCCCTTATCCTCCTTGTCTTCCCTCTCCGTGTCACCGCGTCACTGTGTCTCCGTTTCTGCCCATCCCCCACACCCCATCACGCACTGACGCGATATTAGAAACCTCTCATCTAAAGTTCATCTTCAGTCACTCATACTTCACCCGAGCTTCATTGGCTGGCGGCATACTCAGTCATAGATTGAATCGATAACAGTTTCGAGGCGATCGAACGAGCAAATTGCCAATGCATTACTCGGGGAGGTTTATAGATGAAAAAGGTCTTATTTTACTGCCAGCACATTCTCGGCATGGGACATTTAATTCGCAGTATGGAAATCGTGCGCGGATTGCTTGATGATTTTCAAGTCTGCTTTATAAATGGCGGACAAGAAATTAAAGGGTTTCCTTTTCCCGAAGCCATCGAAGTGGTGCAAATTCCAGCGATTAAAACCGACCCCGAATTTCAAGAATTGCAAGCAGTCGATCGCTCCCTGACTCTCGAGCAAGTTCAGGATATTCGGCGAGAAAAACTTCTCGAAACTCTGGCAACTTTTCAGCCAGACATCCTAATTGTCGAGTTATTTCCCTTCGGGCGACGGCGTTTTTCTCCGGAACTGATTCCGTTTCTAGAAACGGCGAAAGCTGCGGGAACGAAAATTGCATGCAGTTTGCGAGATATCGTCGTCACTAAGCAAAACCAGCAGCGTCATGAAGAAAAGGTTTGTAAGTTGATGAATAAATACTTTGACTTACTCCTCATCCACGGAGATCCGGATTTTATTCCCCTAGAAAAAAGTTTTTCTCGCGTGGGCGATCTCAATTGTGAAGTTCGCTATACCGGTTACGTGACGCAACCGCTCACCCAACCGATCGAAACCGATCGCCCTCTGATTTTAGTGAGTGTCGGTGGGGGACGATTCGGACATAACTTACTTGAATGTATGGCAAAAACTGCACCTTTACTCGAAGCTCGGATTCCCCATCACATTCAAATGTTTACCGGACCCTTTGCACCGGAAGCATTATTAGAAAGTTTGCAAAAAACAGCAAAAAATATTCAGAATTTAACGGTCGATCGCTATACTTCAGACTTGCTGAGTTATATGCAAAACGCCGATTTATCCATTAGTATGTCGGGTTACAATACCACCCTCAACGTACTCAAAACCGGGGTGCGGGCGATGATTCTACCCTTTGAAGGAAACAACGATCGCGAACAAGCCACCCGCGCCGGAAAACTGGCTGAACTCGGTCGAGTCCAAGTCATTCATCCCGATAATTTGCAACCGCAACGTTTTGCCCAACATATTATCGATAACTTGCTCGAAGAACCCCCATCTTTGCAGTTCGATTTTGAAGGGGCAACAAACACGGCACGTTACCTTCAACAACTCGTCGATCGAATTGCCGTTGCCGCCTAGAAGCAGCATCTTGCTCTGCGTTATAACTTATCCCTTGACTGACAAAAGTTCGATCGACTTTGAGATCGAAATACTGGCACAGGTCGCGTAATTTATCCGATCGTGACTCGGTATTTTCCAGGGCGTACTACCTCCTCCGTTCTTGTGTTTCTTATCCCTCCCGCAATGATTATGAAAACAAAAATTTGCTTGACCACCCTGGAATATCCCCCCGATGTGGGTGGCGTTGGCGAATCTGTTTCTCGCATCGCCAAGATGTTGCAAGATTTGGGTTACGAAGTCCACGTCGCCGTTTTCCATTCCAAACTGCGGAAAATCACCGACAAACCCAAGCGTACCGGCTGCAAAACCAACATTCAAGATGGCATTACCGTTCACCGTCTCAAAGCCGCCATTCGCACCGAACTCGTCGCCATCCAAGACTATCTGTGCGAAATTTACGCCCAACTAAAAATCCTCCACCAACAGTATCAATTCGATCTATTCCACGCCTTTTTCATCAACGAAACCGGGTTCTTGACGACGATGTTAGCGAAGGAATTCAACCTGCCGGTTATCAACAGCATTCGGGGTAACGATCTACACAAACATATTTTCGATCCCAAACAACAAGCCAAAATTTCCTGGACTCTGAGCAATTCCGATTGGACGACGTTTGTCAGTGGCGATTTGCAACGTCGGGCCGAAGTGTTTGTCCCGCAAATCATCGGCAAATCTACCTGTTTCTGGAATTCGATCGTTCCCATCGATTTCAATGAAATCCCTCAACCCACCAACCTGCCAGAGTTACGAGGACTCGTCATCGGTTCCGTGGGGCGGTTCCGGGACAAAAAAGGAATCGACTTCCTCATCGATGCCTGCGTTTCCCTCAAAGACGAGTTGGAATTCACCCTGCTGCTCATTGGCGATTTCGTGGCCAAAGAGCGGGAATACTGGCTGGACGTCGTCGAAAATAGCGGCATTGCCGATCGCATCACCATCACCGGCATTCTACCGCGAGTCGAAGCCCTCGGTTACTTGCAACACGTCGATCTTTTCGCCATCCCCTCCATCCACGACGGTTGCCCCAACGCCATGCTCGAAGCCATGCTCGCCGGTAAAGCCATCCTCGGTTCCACCGTCGATGCCATTGGCGACATCCTTGACGATGGTGTCGATAGCCTACTGGTTCCCCCCGCCGATGCCAAAGCCATCCGCCACGCTATCCGTCAGTTTGCCTGCAACCCCGAACAGCGGCAGGCGATGGGAGAAGCCGCGCGGCGCAAAGTCCTCGAACAACTCGCTCCAGAAGTCGAACGGCAAAACTGGAGCCAAGTCTACGAACGAGTTCTCAGCCGCAGAGTTACTTCTACCTGGCCTAATGCCAAGGTTTCCGCAGACACTCCCGCGATTGCAGCCTTCGGTTAAGGCTTTTGGAGTCTAGGAGCACCGTAGGGTGGGCAAGAATACACTGAATCATCCCAGTCCATCGCTCATTAGTCTTGCCCACCTTACCTTCTCTTCCCCCCACACCCTACACCCCACACCCCATTCCCTACTCCCATTCATCTACCAAATGTAGGAGACAGATCCCATGACATTACCTAAAGTCACCTTAGTGGTTTCCCCTAGAGAACGGTTTAGCTACACCCAACAAAACCTCGACAGTCTCTACGAGAATACGCGCTATCCGTTCTCCCTGGTTTACGTCGATGGCAACTCCCCCACACCGGTACGCCGCTACCTAGAGGCGGAGGCGCGAGAACGGGGATTTACGGTGGTGCGGACAGATCGCTATTTAGCCCCCAATCAAGCGCGGAATCTGGGTTTAACCCAGGTCGGCACCGATTCGGAATATGTCGTTTTCGTCGATAACGACGTCAGCGTTGCCCCCGGATGGCTCGAGAAACTGGTGACCTGCGCTCAGGAAGAAGCTGCCACGGTCGTCTGTCCTCTAACTTGTATCGGCAAAAACCTGCACCAAAAAATTCATCTCGCCGGTGGCGAAGCTCGCATCGTCTTGGAAGTCAACGGCGATATGATGAAGCGCAAGGTTCACGAAAAGCACTATTTCGTCAATCGTCCCGTCGCCGAAGTGCAAGATAAACTGCATCGCCAGCAATGCGAATTTGCTGAGTTCCACTGCGTCCTAGTGCGCCGGAGTATCTTCGACGAAATCGGTCTCCTCGATGAAGAACTGCTCAACACCCGCGAGCATATCGATTTCTGCTTGAGCATCACCCAAGCCGGAGGTAGAATCTTCTGCGAACCGGATTCCGTCGTCACCTACGTTCCCGATTCGGGTTTTGAGTGGAGCGACCTTACCTTCTTTATGTTGCGCTGGAGTGACGAGTGGGAAGAAAAAAGCCTCAAGCACTTCCGCACAAAATGGGATTTGACTAAAAAGGATAAATACTTCCAAAAACGTTATCGACGCTTGGGCTATCGCCGCCACAACGCCTTCCTCAAACCCTTAGTGCGTCGCATCAGTTTCGGGCAGCCAACCCCCTGGCTGGAAAAACTCATCATTCGTGCCGAACGCCCCCTCAATCGCTATATCACCCACCGGCATCAGACGCTCGTGGCGCAGAAGTAATTGGGGCATCGGAGGCTTCGGGGGCAACGGGAGCTTTAGAGGCTAAATTCTCCTAGTCCCCTAGTCCCCTAGTCCCCTAGTCCCCTAGTCCCCTAGTCCCCTAGTCCCCTTGTCTCCTTGTCCCCTTGTCTCCCACACCCATTAACTGAAAATGCCTCGTCCTAAAACTCTCAAGCAAACGCTGCCGAGTCTCGGTCGCATTCTCAAAAAGTTCGCCCCCCATCTGCGCCAACAGGGTTGGTTAATGAGCGGAGCATTTTTGGCACTGCTGGTGGAGACGGGATTTCGCCTGCTCGAACCCTGGCCGATGAAGTTTATTTTCGATCGCATCTTGCTGACGGGATTCGATGTGAGCGATGTGGACTTTTTCGGTTTAGAACGGTTTGGCGCAACGGGATTGCTGACGCTGCTGGCCCTGGCGATGGTACTCGTTTCCACCGGACGCGGATTCTGTGCCTACCTGAGTACCGTTGGCATGGCAATCGCAGCGACGCGGGTGATGACGGAAATCCGCAGCCAACTCTACTCCCACATCCAGCGCCTCTCCCTGGCTTTTCACTCCCATGCCAAAAGCGGCGATTTGATGACCCGCGTTACTTACGATATCGAACGGTTGCGAGAGGTGACAGTGGTGGCAGCCCTGCCATTAATTACCAACGTGCTGTCGATGGTGGGGATGCTGGGGGTGATGTTTTGGGTGAATGTGGAGTTGGCTTTAATTGCGATCGCCATTCTCCCTCTATTTCTACTCACCACCGCCACCATGTCTCGTCGGATTAGCGGCGTGGCGCGCCAGCAACGGAAGCGGGAAGGGGCAATGGCGGCAACGGCAGCGGAAGCCATCGGTGCGATTAAGGTGGTGCAAGCGCTATCGTTGCAGGGAATGCTGGAAACCGCTTTTGCCAGCCAAAACAAAAAGAGCCTCAAGGAAGGGGCGAAAGCTCAGAAACTGCGGGCCCGACAGGAACGGACGGTGGAAGTGCTCGTGGCGGTGGCGACAGCCCTCGTCCTCTGGCGCGGGGTGCAGTTGGTGCGGTTAGGTAGTGTCACCCCTGGGGATTTGCTGGTGTTTATTTCCTATCTCAAAGTCGCCTTCAAACCCATGCGCCAGTTGGCCAAATATACCGGACAAATTGCCAAAGCGGTCGCCTCGGGGGAACGGATTCTCGATTTATTCGATATCGTTCCGGAAATTCGCGACAGCCGAGGGGCGATGGATGCACCCTTATTCACCGGTCGGGTGGAGTTTCGCCGCGTTAGCTTCGGCTACGAGTCAGAGCAGCGAGTACTCGATGGGTTGAATTTTACCGTCAAACCGGGGGAACGAATCGCCTTGGTGGGGGCTTCTGGGGGCGGCAAATCCACCTTAGTCAGTTTGCTACTGCGGCTGTACGATCCCTGGGAAGGGCAAATTCGCATTGACGGCTGCGACCTGCGGGAGTACAAAATCGAGTCCCTGCGCCGGCAAATAAGTATCGTTTTGCAAGATAGCGTTTTGTTTGCTGCCAGCGTCCGCGACAATATTGCCTATGGCTGTTTGGGGGCAACGGACTGGGAAATCGAAGCGGCCGCCAAACTCGCCAACGCCCACGATTTTATCCTGGAGTTGCCCGAGGGATACGATACGGTTTTGGGAGAACGGGGGGCCACTCTTTCGGGAGGACAGCGGCAACGCATCGCCATCGCACGCGCCGCCGTGCGTCAAGCGCCCATCGTCATTCTCGACGAACCCACGGTGGGGTTGGACAATCGCAGCGAAGCTGTAGTCAACGAAGCCCTCGAACGCCTCACTCGCCATCGCACCACGTTTTTGATTACCCATGATTTAGATGCTGCCCGCAGTGCCGATCGCATTTTCTACCTGGAAGGAGGAAAAGTTTGCGAATCGGGAACTCACGAGGAGTTGCTAAAACGGGGAGAGCGGTATGCCAATCTTTACGCGCCGAAATCGTTGCTGGCGAAGTGTTAGAGGAGGCTTTGGGGGCTTTAGGAAGCGCAGGAAGAATCGACAGTAGATAGTGGGAGCATCTTGCTCCCGTTTCCCCCATTTCCTCCAATTCTCCCTCTTTCCAAATTCCGCGCCTCCGAATTCCGAATTCATTCCCCCCTTTTCCTTACATCCTGATGGAGGATACAGATGTTAGTTCAATCAAAATCGATCGCCTCAAATTCCGAGCTATCTGCTTTTTCTCTCAATAACGAGCGCCCCCTTTCCAGACCCTGGGCGATCGCCACTCGGGTTATTTTAATCCGCCACGGTCGCAGCACCTACAACCAACAAGGACGCTATCAAGGACGGTGCGATCGATCGGTTTTAACGGAACGAGGATTGGAAGATGCCTATCGAACGGGGGGGTTTCTCCAACAAATCCAGCAACTGGCTACCTCCGATCCCATCGGTACGATCTACACCAGCCCCCTCCAGCGCACTCGACAAACAGCTAACCAAATTCTGGCGGTTTTAGGGAATATCGAAACGTTAAGTCCGAGGCTAAAAGTCGATCGCAACCTCGAAGAAATCGATATGTCTTCCTGGCAGGGATTAACCTATCAGTACGTGCGCGAAAACTTTCCCGAGGAATATCGCTGCTGGCAAGAACGCCCCCACGAATTCGAGAGTCCCGCAGGAACTAAACCCTTGCAAGACCTCTACCAACGGGCGAGACTGTTTTGGTCTGAGATTTTATCTCGGCACAAAGGAGAAACGATCGCGATCGTCTCTCACGGGGGAACCAATCGGGCGCTGATGGCGACGGCAATGGGGATGAGTACAGATCGTTACCATGCCTTGCAGCAGTGCAACTGCGGGGTGAGCATCCTCCAGTTTCCCGCAGATTCTACAAAACCCGCCCGGTTAAGTGCCTTGAACTTGACGACCCATCTGGGACGAAATCTACCCAAACTCAAAAACGGCAAGTCCGGTTTGCGATTGCTGCTGTTACCCACGGAAACCCCCCATCGGCAAGTCCGGCAAGTGGCGCGGTTTCTCCACCCCCAATCCCCCAACGTCATCCTCAGTACCGACTTAGAGCGATCGACCCAAATCGCAGAATCCCTGCTCGAATCTCACTCCTCTACGGTACACTTACAGGTTTTGCGCGATGATATCGTTTGGAATTGGGCCGAAGTGATGAAGTCGCGACCCGTGGGTACATCTCAAGTCGGTGCATCTCAAAAACCACAATTGGTCACCGGTTTGGCGATCGTCCCTCAAGCTACCATCTCCACCTTCGTACAAAAACTCTGTAGCTGTTCCTCCCTTACCATCAACCCCGGAACCCTCAGCGTCTTGCACTTCCCCCAAGAGCGATCGCAACCCACATTGCAAGCCTTGATTCCCATGTCAGGCTAGTACTCCATCATACGGATTTTGAGGGGCATCCTAGAATTTGTCTAAAACTCTCAAACGATAAGCAAAAGCTATCAAAGCGATAGAATTTTTAAATTTACAATTATTTACATAATGCAATAATTTAGTTAATCTGGTTACAGAAGGAAAGCGCAAGCCAAACCTTCAAGAACCTCGAAAACTACATAGCAATTATCCTGCAATCATGACCACCACCATTCAGCAGCGCGAAAGCGCTTCCGTGTGGGATCGGTTCTGCAACTGGATCACCTCCACCGAAAACCGGATTTACGTCGGTTGGTTCGGCGTGTTGATGATTCCTTGCTTGCTAACCG